>CANHBE010000209.1 GCA_947458575.1 Flavobacteriaceae bacterium
AGTTGAACGCCATAATCACCATCAAGAGTAACCATGATTTTAAAAGCATCGGTAATCGTACAATCAATTAAGAAGAGTGAGGGTTTTCCCGCAAGACCTTCGTTTAACAACTGAAGCACATGATCCTTAAACGTCATATTTTGTATAAAAAGAGGGAAGCAGTGGCTTCCCTCATTATTTAACTTTTAATAAATAACCGCGCAAATATAGTGTTTTTTTTATATTTTGAAAATGATTGTTGGTTGTAAAAAAAAAATATTACTTTTATTGCATCATTTTAAAAACCGATTATAAAAATTTCTTACCATTAAACTATGAAAAGAATCTTAGTTCCGACGGATTTTTCCGAACATGCAGAATTTGCCTTAAGAGTTGCCGCTCAAATTGCGCGAAAAAACGACAGTGAAATAATACTGTTACACATGCTTGAATTGCCTCATCAAGCAGGAGATGCCCTTGGAAGCGGTCATCAGATTCCGGAAATCATGTTCTACAAAGACAAAGCCATCAGCAATCTTGAAGAACTTATGGATGTAGATTATTTGGAAGGATTAAATGTATCTGAGATTATTCAATTTGAAAGAGCATTTGAAGGTATTCTTGGCATTAGCAAAAAGAACAATGTTGATTTAGTTGTGATGGGCTCACACGGCATAACCGGTTTTCAAGAGATGTTTATTGGGTCCAACACGGAAAAAGTGGTACGATTTTCCGAGGTACCTGTTCTGGTAATCAAAAACAGAGTAGATAACTTTAGTGCAGGAAACTTTGTTTTTGCCTCTGATTTCTCTAGTGAAATCAAGAAACCTTTCGCAAGTTTAATAAGCTTTGCAAAGGTTTTTAATGCAGACTTGAGCTTGGTTATGATTAACACTCCCAATAGTTTTAAGCCAACTCACGTTGCTGAAAAAATCATGAATGATTTTATGAAAGAATTTGATTACCCTAATTACACCTTACATATCTACAATGATGTCAATGTTGAAAAGGGCATTTTAAACTTCTCTAATAGCATCAATGCTGATCTGATAGGAATGTGTACCCATGGAAGAACCGGATTTGCACACTTTTTTAATGGCAGTATAAGCGAAGACTTGGTGAATCACGCCATTAGACCTGTGATTACTTTCAAGATTTAACGATAAAATCAAACATAAAAAAACTCCTCAATTTCTTGAGGAGTTTTTTTGTTGGTCTACTAGGACTCGAACCTAGAAAGACGGCACCAAAAACCGTAGTGTTACCATTACACCATAGACCAATTCTAGTGCTGTAAAGCGAGTGCAAATTTATAATAAATTTTATTTTGAACAACTATTTACGATTTTTTTATAAAAAAATATAACATCAAATGCATTTGTCTCCTCAGTTCCTTACGGAATCAACTATCAATAGTGCCATTTCGAAGAATTCTAGTCGAAGAAATTTTTGTTAATCCATTAACTCGCAATACAAAAAAATAGTTTCTTTGTAGCACTTTAAACAAAGCGAAATACATGAATACATTTAACTATAGCAAATGGAATAATTTGTTGGGCTGGCTGGCTTTTGCAATCGCATTAATCACCTACACATTAACGGTTGAACCGACCATGAGTTTCTGGGATTGTGGTGAGTATATTGCCACCGCGGCTAAACTTGAAGTCGGGCACCCACCGGGAGCTCCTCTCTTTCAAATGATAGGAGCATTCTTTGCCATGTTTGCCACCGACGAGAAAAATATTGCTTTAATGGTTAATATGATGTCAGTGTTTTCTAGCGCTTTTACCATCTTATTCCTTTTCTGGTCATCAACAATTATACTCAGAAAACTGGTATTGAGATTCTCAGAAATCAATAGTTCCAGCGCTCTTGTCATTCTTGGAAGTTCATTCGTTGGCGCTCTGGCTTTTACATATTCAGACAGTTTTTGGTACAATGCTGTTGAAGCCGAAGTTTATGCTATGGCCACACTTTTCATTTCCCTTCTTTTTTGGTTGGGATTGCGCTGGGAGCAAGATATGTTTACTGCCCGTGGAAACAGGTGGTTATTAGTTATCAGTTTAGTGATTGGCTTATCGTTCGGAGTGCACTTTATGGCTCTGCTTACAATTCCATCTATTGGTTTTCTTTACTTCTTTAAGCACTACAAGAATGTCACAGTAAAGAACTTTATCATTGCAAACATTGTCGTAGTTGCAATTCTTCTCATTATATTTAAGCTGCTTTTGCCTCTTACGATGGCTTTTTTCGGAAAAACTGAAATTTTCATGGTAAATAGTTTTGGCCTTCCTTTTAACTCTGGAACTATATTCGTAGCAATACTTTTTATTTTGTTTTTCTACTTTGGATTGCGCTACACCAAGCAAAAAGGACTTGTGTTTTACAATACGATTATCCTTTGTATTCTTTTTATCTTAATTGGTTTTTCAACATGGATGATGTTGCCAATTCGAGCAAATGCCAATACGGTAATTAACGAAAACAAACCTTCAGATGCCGCCGAAGTTCTCGCATATTACAACAGAGAACAATATGGCGTTAACCCTCTATTCTACGGACCTCAGTATACAGACATCTTTGTCGGCTTAGACGAAGACAATCCATACTTAGATAAAGCGCCCAATTACGAGCGCGATTACACAACTGGGAAGTACATCATTACTAACAATTATAAAAATGCAGAACAAAATAGTGATGATAGTCAAAAAGCATTACTGCCTCGGATGTGGAGCACAGAACACGTAGAAAATTACATAAATTTTAGTCGTGTGCCTGAATTTAAGATTCGACCTGAATACTCGGAAGAAAAAGAACTAGTTGATGTCATTGCAGAATTCAGAAAAGCATATGCGTCAAACGACATCGATAATGAAGGTTATATTACCTTTCTCAAAAGCTATGGCGACTATCTCATCATTGAAAAACCATCAACTTGGGACAATCTGAGTTTTATGTTTGAATATCAATTTGGCTACATGTATTGGAGATATCTCATGTGGAATTTCACCGGCCGGCAAAATGATATTCAAGGAAAATATGACAATCTCGACGGGAATTGGTTAAGTGGTATCAAGTTTATTGACGAATTACATCTGGGTTCGCAGGACAACTTACCTTCAGATGTTCTGAATAATAAAGGTCGAAATGTCTATTTCTTCATTCCTTTTATATTAGGACTAATCGGATTTATCTTTCATGCCAATAAAGATTTAAAGAGTTTTTATGTGCTATTAACTCTTTTCCTTTTTACAGGAATCGCTTTAAAGATTTACCTCAACGAGAGACCTTTTGAACCTCGAGAAAGAGACTATGCTTTGGTTGGCTCATTCTATGTTTTTGCTATTTGGATAGGATTTGGAGTCTACGCGATTTACGATACTGCCAAAAACTACCTCTCAGCAAAACTTGCAGGCCCAGCGATTGTGGCTATCAGTCTTGCAATCGCGCCAATCCTGATGGCTTCTCAAAACTGGGATGATCACGATCGTTCAAACAAATATACGGCGATTGCGATGGCAAAAGCGTACTTAAACTCTTGCGAACCGAATGCAATTCTCTTTACTATTGGCGACAACGATACTTTCCCTTTATGGTACGCGCAGGAAATTGAAAAAATCAGAACAGATATTAAAGTCGTCAACACCAGTTTATTTATGACAGACTGGTATATCGATCAAATGAAAATGAAAACTTATGAGTCTGAAGGTTTGCCAATTTCTTTCACGCACAATCAATATGTTGGAGACAAGTTGGATTATGCCATCCATAACCCAAAAACCGAAAATCGCTGGAATCTGACTGATTTCCTGAATTTTATCGGCAGTGAAGATTCAAGGACCATTATTGAAATGGACAATGGGCAAAAAATTCACTTTTATCCAACCAACAAAATTAGAATTCCAATCAATAAAAATGCAATCATTGAAAACAAAGTCGTGAATCCTGCCCAATATGACTCAATCGTACCCTTTATTGATATTGAAATAAAAGGTCAAGCATTGTATAAAAATCGATTGATGATGCTTGATGTTCTTGCCAACAACAACTGGAAACGACCTATTTACTTTACAGGCGGCAGTTTTGGTGATGATGATTACCTTTGGATGAAAGAATACTTACAGTTAGATGGGATGGTATACAAACTAATTCCTATTCGTACGCCTATACCTGAGGATGGAAGTCCATTAGATATGGGGCAAATAGACAGTGAAAAAATGTATAAAATAGTCATGAAATGGGACTGGGGCAACGGTGAATTAAGTACTATTTACCATGATCCTGAAACTCGCAAAAACAGTATTTCGTACAGAACCAATCTCGCAAGATTGATGGAACAGCTCATTAATGAAGGTAAAATAGACAAAGCGAAGAAAATAATCGATTTAGCAATGACAAAAATGCCGGTAGACTATTATGGCTACTATTCACTTCTTGATCCTTTTGCTGGTGGTTATTATGAAGTTGGAGAAAAAGAAAAAGCCCGTCAATTACTTGAAAAATTAATGACCAAATACAAGGAAAACCTAACTTACTATCGCGGACTTCGCCCTTCTGAACAAAGCAATCTAGCCATTGATATCATTACTGATATTGAGCGATTTAGAGGATTGTTGGAAGTGATGAAGGATCGTGGTGACATGGAATTCTACAATAAAAACAAGCCCATTTTTAATTCATACAATGGTATGTTTGAACGATTTGGAAGAGACAACGAGTAATAAACGTCAATTGGTCAAAAACAAAATATTTGTAACTCTTGTGGTTTCATCTTTAATATTTAGTTAAGATGAAATGGTATTGGATCAAAACAAACAAACTTGTTAAGAAGTTATTCCCAAACTTTATTTGGGCTTTACCGACCAAGGAGAAAAAGGTCTATCTCACTTTTGACGACGGTCCAACACCTGAGATCACACATTGGGTTCTTGCGCAACTTCGACAAAATCAAGCGAAAGCAACATTTTTTTGTATCGGAAATAATGTTAGAAAACATCCTGATATCTGTCAGGCACTTATCGAAGATGGTCATCAAATTGGCAATCACACCTACGATCATTTGAATGGATGGAAAACAAATACTACTGACTATCTCACG
>CANHBE010000210.1 GCA_947458575.1 Flavobacteriaceae bacterium
ATATCCTCAAAAAAATCCTTCCTGGTATTGAATTGTTTGCCGGAATTTGCAAAAAACCGATTCAGAAATCTCCTAACCCGGGAACTTCTAAGATCATACAAAAAAGAATAGTAACTAATGTTATATCCGAACTGCTCGATTAAACTAATCACAGTAGCAATGTCTCCTCCATAGTTTTTAATAAACTCAGGATGTAGTTCCACCAGTAGCTTTGGTCTGAACCTTTCGATACTATTACGGGCACCTTCCAGGACTCTTAATTCAAAACCTTCAACATCGATCTTAATAAGGTCAATTTTCTGTTCGCGTTTTAGTTCGTCATCCAACGTAGTAATGACACTTGTGACACTGCCTTCAATATCTTCTGTGAGTACATTTGAATTATCATTGTTCAACATCTTGATAATTCCCGCACTATTACCTACCGCTTTATTTACAAGGGTAATATTCGACACATTATTCACTGCTATTGAATCGCGGATAGTGTTGTATAGATGAGGAATCGGCTCAAATCCATAAATTTTTTCAGCTTCACCCGCAAAGAGCCATATTGTTGTCCCAATGTTCGATCCTACGTCAACGTAGTTGAAATTCCCGGGCAGCTTCTTCTTTATCTCTTTGATAAGTGAAAATTCTGGAAGGTAACGGGCTCCTTCAAAAATAATATCACTGATCGTTCGCTGGTTGCCCGAATTTGGAAGTATACAAATACCGAATTTATTAAAGTAAGGGATAACAACAGCTTCATGATGTCTAATGTAAGGCTTAATTAAAAAATTGAGTTTGTACTTCAACGGAATAACTCTTGCTATAAGACGATAGAGGCGAATGTGTTTGACGTGAGACATTTTAAGAGTTCAGAATTTACTCAAAGACAAAAATATGATTCTCCGCTCACTTTCATATGAAGAAACTACCGAAGTATTCTCATTGACCTTAAACTTACGACTAAGATATTTCTCTATTTCAATCTTGTATGTCACATAAACAGCATCTACGTCAGGTGAAAAGGGGTCATCAAAAACAACAGGTTTTGCATTAACCAGAAACAATGGGTAATGTGCTGCTTTTTTCGCGAATTGCCTACATCGAAATGGGATACGAATCCGGTTGTCAAACAAGGTAACGACTGCATCCGCAAATTTTCCTTTTCTCAATTTTTGCTGAGCTGTCCCCTGACTCCAACCAGCTCGCTGCGAAGTCATATGGCCGCTCCCAAGAAAGTTCGGACATAAAATGACCAGACTACCGCCAGATTTAAGAATCCTTGAACATTCGTTGAGGAATTTTGAAGGATCTGTACTATGTTCTATAACAAAAACTGAGAATACAACGTCAAAAGACTCATCATCAAAAGGGAAGGTATTTGGTTCTTCGATTACACGGAAAGTTGCTTCCGGATAAAGAAATTGATTATGTTTCATGAGCTGATCAGAAAAGTCACAGCCTGAATAACGAGGGCGAAACTGTACGTGATGCTTTAACATATTAGCGCTTCCGCAACCTACTTCACAAATTTTCTCCATTCCAGAGACTATTTTTAGTATTTCCTGATAGCCAACCTCTGAGGTATCTATCCAATTTGTAGAAGTGAAATCAATATTTGTGTAGTAGTCAGGGTTTGATGCATAGAAATCAGCAAGCCGCTTCTCCAATATATTTAACTTCAGTTTGTTATTATCGTCTATACTTTGCAGCCAATCTATTTTTCTGTTGATCATTTGAGTTTTGAGGACAATTCTGGTGAACATTTAAATTCTCTTAATCAAACGGGCCGGGTAGCCAGCGATGAGTGAACCACTTGGAAAACTGTTGCTTACAATCGATCCCGCAGCAACAACACAATAATCACCAATTTCGACATCCTTTAAGATAACAACTTTGGCTCCGATCCAGCAATTGCTGCCTATTTTTACCTTGCCCTTTTGCATAGGTTGTTTGCTCGGTGTTACACCTGTTCCAAATGTATGGTTAGAATCGGTGATGTATGTATCTGGACCAATCATGGTAAAGTCTCCGATCTCGATTCTGTTACAAGCATCAATCATTACATTCTTATTAAAATAATTATTATTTCCGATAACAATCTTCACGTCATCACTTTCTTCTTCAATCGGCCAAATGAAGTATCCTTGCGTAAAAGCGTTCATATCACCGATAACTATATTTCTGCACCGTCTCATTCTTCCACGCTCAAACCTGTTCAATTTACCAATCTTTAAACCAAAGATTTTATAGAAAAAAATCCGAACCCGGCTCATGAGACCAATTGGAATTCTTAAAAACAAAGGCTCAAGTTTATGCCATCTCATTACGCTTCACTTTAATTGTAAATATTCTCGCCATTAATGTCATATCTTTTTCTCTAAATAAGGAACTACTCATTTTAACTTTATTAGTGCCAAAAAACTCATAGGTATTAAGCACATAGACAATGTTATCCTCAATATTGCAATTGGCGAAGTACAAAACATCTCTGGCAATTACGTGATATTCCTCCTCCCATCGTTTATCAGAGTTTTCCCGATGATTGAAAAATCTAGCCTCACAAAAATTACTAATTATCGGATAGGCTGCAAAATATAAAAGTCCAACTCCATTTAAATCGTAATAAGGATTAAGTTCGTAACGGCTTGTAAATACTGCATCATCTACAACAGAAAACCGGGCACCAGCCAACACAAGCTCCGTGGTTACTCCTTTCTTGATCAATCGATACTCATCACCAAAAAAAGGCATTTGAGCATATTCCGAAATAGAGTTTGCGGAGGCAGCAGGTTGACTTTTCGTCAGTTTTGTATTATCAATACCATCGCGTATTGAAAAACTTGTCATGAGTTCTGCCCTTATGTTGCCGTTGCCTGAGCCCAGAGATATATTGCTGAAATACATTCCACTTCCGAACCTTTCTATATTACTATTCAGTTCAAGTTCATCATTCTCTATGAATTCGTTTAATGGGATTGTTGACTCAATTTTTATTCTGACGAACGTTGCGTAGAGCCTATTATCCAAATCATCCTTTAAGAGAAACGACTTTGTCTTCAAACCCTGACATAACAAGTTCCAGTGCATATCACCCAATTCCTTAAAAAGCCAGTTCTCTGATAGAGCTTGAATGGCCATTTGAGGCATGTTGATTTGTATTTTACCTTTGCCAATTAGTTCAGAAGTTGGTGTCAATTCTGCTTTCCTCTGTTGAAGAGCGTTTTGGCAGAAATTAATGATGTCTGATAACGATTCGAATTCCAGCCAATCAGTATCTGAAAAAGCTTGTCCATTCAAATTCTCAAACTCAACCCTAATGGTAAGTAAGTCCATGCTATCAATCCGGGCAGCCTGGAATGACGCATTGATAAGTGTTTCGTCAAAATCAGGAATGATTAATTTAATCTTCCTAGCGTAATCAATCATAAATTATTGGGCAATTAATTAAGTCGGCTTAATCTAATAACTAAAGACCTTCATGATAGTTTGGTTTCAAGAATTGCCTTCCACCTGTTCCCATAACTATTCCATGAGAAAAAATCGATTCGCTCACGAACCCTGCTGCTCATTACCGCCAGTTTTTCTCTATTCTTAACAAAGAATCTCATTGCACTCACCAATTGGTCAATATTTCCGGGTTCAACAATAAATCCATTATACCCATCTTGGATTATTTCTTCCGCTCCCGAATTTTGTGTCCCAATTATGGGCAATCCGCATGCAGCCGCCTCTACCTGTACTTGTGCAAAACCTTCAAAAAAGCTCGGAAATACGAACACATCAGCCTGAGCGTACAGTTGAGCTCTTTTCTCTGGTAAAATTGCTCCTAGAATTTTTACATTTTCAGGAATCGATTCGTTTTTTGGGATATTTCCGTATCCAGCTATTATCAACTCAGCTTCTTCCTCTCCCAAAACTTTCCAGGCTTTTAAAAGGATTGGCAATCCTTTACGCGCTGTTAAAGATCCAAAAAAAAGAAATATCAATTTTTTATCAGTTTTCCTAGCTTCGATGTAGGGCGTAAATAAACTCGTACCAAACGAATTAACGAATATTTTATTCGGACTTATATTGTTTTCAATTAGTGTCCTTTTTACGAAATTGCTAGGCACAACAATCTTGTTTGCCAACTGCAACTCCATTTGTTCTAAAGCAACAAGTCCTTCGTTTTTCCTAGGTATACCATCCTTCCATAATGGAAAATCAGTTCTTAATTTTTCAAAAACTTTTTCCTTGGAAAGAGGATGACCTATACTTACATCCAATATGAATTCCTGTCCTGTCTTTTGACAATGCTCTGCAAGTTTCCAACTAGATGTATCAAAGCCGATAACAACCGACTTATCCTTTAAATCATTCTTTATTATTCTGTCTTGAAAGCGAGAGTTTCTTTTGTAAAGTAAATATTCCTGATCTCTATTTAGTACTGCTTCGATCCAATATAAAAATTCGATATCAGGGTAAGTCTTAAAACGATCATAAGAAATTCCTTGAAGTACCCTGTTCGTGAGTAAGCCATGAAATAATTTGTTTAAAATCGAATTTTCAGAAACCACGAATGACGTTATGAATTTCTCAAGCATTTTATGCCTTGTCAACTCCCTGGCAAGGTGATGAGAATACTGAGTGCCCGGATGTAGTAAAGTAACTTTCAATTCAGGGATTCTTTGTAGCAAATAGCCAACGATTATGAGGTAGTGGCCGCTGCTCAGGAAAAATCAGGCGCCACCAAGCACTTTTTATAATTGAAACTACATATCCTTTTGATATCAGCAAGGCTACAATAGCCTCCTCGAGTTCAATTGTATGTGTCTCAATTAACCAATCTATACTTACACCAGAATTGAAATTAAACCCCTCAATGATTTTTTTCTCACCTCCATCAACATCAATCAGAATCAAAGCACTTTTTTTGCCTCCAATTAATTCATTGATAGAAATTTCTTTATCATTCGATGTATCTGAAACAAATTTATCAATCAATACAAAATCTTTCATCTCTTGAAAGCCATTCAAATTCATATTTTGAATCAGTTTAGCTTTCTCAATAGTGCTTGGTTCACAAAGGATTA
>CANHBE010000211.1 GCA_947458575.1 Flavobacteriaceae bacterium
ACGCCTGGAATTACAGCCAATCCTTATCCATGGACAGGCGTTTATTTTTCGAATATTCCAGTAACTTTAACAGCGATTGCAAAGCCGGGTTATGTCTTTAGCAACTGGACTGGAGCTTCTTCAAGTACAAATCCAACCATTACGATTTCATCGGCTTCAAGTTTTGGTGTTACGGCTGTTTTTATTCCGGAGTCAATTCCTACAAGTCAACCTATCTACTTCTGGATGATGAATTCTGCAATTCCGAACAATCTTCCTCTAGAATCATTAAGCACCACTTATGAACCGGGTGGAATAGAAGGTGTAATTCAATACCAATCGTGTCTTGTGGGTTATCCATTTACTCCTGCTGACATAGCCAATTGGAGAAAAGCATCTATGGAAAGAAGAAACAGCCCAACTGACCTGAACTACATTCCATCTGCCAATGGCGATTTGCCTTTTGCATCCAGCGATATGAGAGGATTACAAATCAAAGAGCCTCTGCAAAACGGAAGCCTTGGAAATACAATGGTATTTAATTTTTCTACTGCCGGTAAAAAAGATATCAAGTTCTCATTTGCGGCAATTAACGAATTAACCAACGCCACAGGAATACTTATTGACTATTCCGTAGATTCCGGCAACTCGGTTTGGTTGACTACCGGACTTGCATCAACCACTTTACCATTGACAAGTTCTTATCAAGCGTATAACATTGATTTTTCAAGTATCTTAAGTGTAAACAACAATCCTAATTTCAAAGTTCGTTTGCGTTTTACCGGTACCAACATGACTGCAGATACAGGAGCAAGAGTTACCTTCAATAACATAGCTGTTCATGGAACACAACTTTCGCTGGCTATCGAAGAAAACGATAAGCAACTGTTCGCAGTGTTTCCAAACCCAGTTTCAGATGTACTTTCTGTTGTTGGACTTTACAGTTCAGGAAAAGTCAACTTCCGTTTGTTTGCAATCGACGGCAAGCAAATCAAGACAGGTTCTATTGAGAACGGTACATTAGACGTGACAGATCTTTCCAGTGGTTTATATATTTTAGAATTGAATTCTGACGGAAAAACCGAAATAAAGAAAATTAGCAAGAGGTAAAAGCTTATAAACTTTGCCATTTTTAGAAGGTAATTGTACTACTACGGTTGATAGTAATACAATTACCTTTTTTTATGAGCTAATTAACATTGTAAGGAAAAGTGTTGATTTCATCGTCTTTTTTGGTTGTGCGACGAGTTAAACAAAACAAAAAAGTAGATTGATTTATTTTAGCAGGCTCTAAATCAAATCTAATGAACAGAATTCGATTCTTTTTGTCGACGTGCTTATTATTTGCCTCTGTATGCTCACTTCAATCTCAAAACATCGTAATCAATGAAGTATTGGCATCAAACTCAACGGTTAATGCAGATGAAAACGGCTCTTATGAAGATTGGATTGAAATTAGAAACAATCAAACCACTTCTGTCAACTTAAATGGTTTTGGACTAAGCGATGATCCTGCTTTACCTTTCAAATGGATATTCCCAAACGTCACTATCGGCGCAGGACAGTATCTTCTCATTTGGTGCTCTGACAAGAATCGCAGAAGTACGAGCAGTCCATTACACACGAACTTTAAACTTGCCTCTTCAGGGGAAACTATTAGCATTACCAATGCCTCGGGCACAGTGCTTAACACCGTGACAACCCCAAGTTTATCACAGAATATATCTTTCGGTCGCACACCAAATGGGAACGGCCCGTTTTTGTTTTTTACTGCTGTGACTCCAGCAGCGGCAAACGGGAGCGTTGCATTCAATGAAACCCTGCCTGCACCAACTTTCTCACAAGGATCAGGATTCTTTTCTTCAGCAATAAATCTCACGCTAAGCACTAATGTACCTGATGCTATTATACTGTACACGCTTGATGGCTCTGAGCCCCAACTCTCAAATTTAGGAGGAACAACTTACAGGTACAAAAATCAATACCAAGAGTTGAATATTTCTCAGCAAATTGGCCCATTTCTGAATCAAAGCTACAGAACTTTGCAGTACGATTTGCCAATAATGATTACAGATCGTACCTCTCAACCGAATAAAATCTCGATGGTATCGACAACCTACGCATTTAGTCCGGACTATCTGCCATCGACGCCTATTACCAAAGGAACGGTGGTTCGAGCTAAAGTTGTAAAACCCGGTGCCCTAGATAGTAAGATTGAAACCAGAAATTACTTTGTGTTACCCGGAGGAGCAAATCGATTTACACTACCTGTAATGTCATTGAGCACAAATGAAGATAGACTTTTTGATTACGACAACGGAATTAGTGTTGCGGGAGTTGATTTTGATAATTGGAGAGCGCTCAACCCTAATTCTAATCCGTTGTATCGAAGTGGGACGGGGAATTACTATAGAAGAGGAGATGCCGCCGAGAAAGTTTCCAATATCAATTACTTGGTTAATGGAACACCGGTGTTAAACCAGGACATTGGAATTAGAATTCACGGGGGAACTTCTCGGGCAAAAAGAAGCAAATCCTATAGTTTAAAAGCGAGTGACGGTTTGGGTGATGGTGATTTTGACTATCGTGTTTTTGCGTCAATTCCAGATACAGAATTCACGACGCTTATATGGAGGAACTCAGGTGGAGATTTCGAAAACACAATGTTCCGCGATGCCTTGTGTCATCGAATAGTTGCTTCTTTAAACTGCATAACAGAATCTTATCAGCCCACTGTTTCTTTTATCAACGGAGAATATAATGGTATTTTGAACTTGCGGGAAAAATATGATGATGAATATTTCAAACAAAAATTCAACATAGCTTCAGGTGAATTGGATTTGCTTGTTGATAGAGGTTATGCTGAGTATGGAAACACGACCCATTATCAGGCAATGTTGAATTATTTGAATTCAAATAGTCTTGCAACAGCGGCCAACTATGACTACATCAGAACCCAAATGGATGTAGAGAGTTTCAGCGACTACCATATTGCAAATATTTACTTGCAGAATGGAGACTGGCCGGGAACAAATATCGAATACTGGAGAAAGCGAACAAGCAGTTATCAGCCTAATGCTCCTTACGGTCATGATGGGAGATGGCGTTGGTCTTTTCATGATATGGACGATACTTTCTATACGTATTACAGCGATATCAATCACAATTCTTTGGCAGATGCAACTGCCACTAATGGTCCAAGCTATCCAAATCCACCTTGGTCAACCTTAATTTTAAGAAGTCTTCTTGCAAATTCGGACTATAAAAATGACTTTATCAATCGATTCGCTGATTTGATGAATACGCATTTCCTTCCTTCAAGAATAAATGGAATCATGGACGCGATGAAAGCCGTAATTGAGCCGGAAATGCCAGAGCACATTAGCCGATGGAAAGCGCCTGCTAGTATGAGCGCTTGGGAAAGTGATATTAATGAACAAAAAGATTTTGCCAATAGACGCGCTTCTTTTCAGCGAAATCACATCCGATCTCAATTTGGCATTTCGTCTAATATCAATGCTACGTTGAATGTTTCGAATTACGATCATGGGTATGTCAAAATTAGCACCATCGATATTAAAGATGGTACGCCCGGTATTACCGGCAATCCTTATCCGTGGACAGGGGTATATTTTAGCGGCATTCCTTTGAAACTCAAAGCCATTGCAAAACCCGGTTATGTATTCAGCAATTGGACCGGCGCCTCTACAAGCACCAATGCTGAGATTACTATCACGCCAACGGCTAACTTCTCCATCACAGCAGTATTTGTCCCTGATGGAATCGTTGACCTTAGTGTGCCTATTTATTTCTGGATGATGGATTCTAATATTGTCAACGGAGCACAACTTACTTCCTTGAATTCAACCTATGAGTTAGCTGCCAATGGCGTGATTCAATATCAATCCTGCAATACCGGTTATCCAACAACCAATGGAGGAAAATCCTCTATGGAAAGAAGAAACAATCCCACAACCATCAATTACAGACAAAGCCTTAACGGAAACCTTCCCTTTGCCTCGAGTAATATGAGAGGATTGCAAATCAAACAGCCTTTCCAAAGTGGAGGCTTGGAGAATACCATGGTGTTTAATTTCTCTACCCTTGGCTATAATAAAATTAAGTTTTCTTTCGCCGCAGTAGATGAAGGTGCTGCCGCTGCTATTGCCGTGGATTACTCAGTCAATGCCGGAGCTCCTGTGTGGATTACTACTGGTTTGGCTGCTGCTTCATTACCCCTGACAGCATCTTACCAATTGTTTGAAGTTGATTTCTCTACAATTAATGCCGCTGATAACAATGCTAATTTCAAAATACGTTTGCGATTTACCGGTCCTAACATGACCGCTGATCTAGGCAATCGGGTGACTTTTAATAACATTGCTGTCGATGGTGTAAAAATACCGCTATCGTATCCTTCTCCTAATGTGTTTAATGTAGGAAATGCAATTACTAACTTAACCCCCTCAACCACTAGGGTAATGACATCTTACAGTATTGCCCCTGCGCTGCCTGCGGGATTAACTCTCAATACTACCTCGGGTGTTATATCTGGAACACCAACGGTAGCTGCACTAGCTGCAGACTATATTATTACGGGAACTTATGCCGGAGGAAACGAGACTTTTAGCCTAAACATTACTGTGAATGACGGCGCGCCCTCTTCTTTATCTTATGCCTCGCCAAATGTATTTACCAAAGGAATAGGAATAGCCAATCTAACACCAACCTCCTCAGGTGGCGCCGTAATAAGTTATAGCGTTTCCCCTGCACTACCTGGTGGATTATCTTTGGATACAGCAACAGGGGTTATTTCTGGAATTCCAACAACTGTAACGCCCTTGGCAACCTACACTGTAACGGCAACAAATTCAGGAGGAAGCACAACCTTTGCAGTAGTAATTACTGTTCGAGATATTGCGCCAAATGCTTTGAGTTATACCTCTCCAAGTGTCTTTACAAGAACTGTTACCATCGGTGATTTAAGTCCAATTTCTTCGGGTGGAACAGTAGTGAGCTACAGCGTTTCTCCAGCCTTACCGGCAGGATTATCTATCAATACTACAACAGGAG
>CANHBE010000212.1 GCA_947458575.1 Flavobacteriaceae bacterium
GTTGGTTACGAATGACGTTGGCAATAGATTTATTTTTGCGGTTCTAGCATCAAGTGCGTCTTACATTGCTGTTCCTGCCGCTATGAAAATTGTTGCACCAAGAGCTAATCCCGGGCTTTTCCTTCCGATGGCCTTAGCGGTTACTTTCCCCTTTAATATTACTATCGGGATGCCAATCTACTTATCGATTATTCAATGCAGTTAAATGTATTAAATAGAAAATTTCAGTCGATATACTTCGTCTAAATCGCCATTAGAACTCATATTAACATCAAGGTCTGTGATGTAACCCGAATTCAATCCATAACTCCAACCATGCAGCGTCAAATCTTGTCCATTTCTCCATGCGTTTTGCACAATTGATGTCTTAGCTAAGTCAAAAACTTGTTCTTGCACGTTGATTTCGACAAACTTGTTGAATCTTTCCTCCTCATTTTGAAATGTATTGAGATAATCTTCATGTAGTCTGTATACATCTTTAATGTGCCTAATCCAATTGTCTATTAATCCAATAGATTGATTACTCATAGCTGCCCTAACACCACCACATCCGTAGTGGCCACATACTATTATGTGTTTTACCTGAAGAACATTTACAGCATAATCCAGTACACTCAACATATTCATATCGCTGTGGATTACCATATTTGCAATATTCCGATGCACAAAGACTTCACCGGGTTTAGCACCAATAATTTCGTTGGCGGGAACTCGACTATCTGAACAGCCAATCCAAAGAAGTGGCGGTTGTTGTCCTTTAGCTAAATCTTTAAAATACTCTTTATCAATAGCTAATTGAGATTCTACCCATTTCTTATTGTTGTCAATAATTTTCTTGTAAAAGTCCTGACTCATTTTTCTTTGTTTTTATCAGATTATTCAAAAAAGGTTTCCTTATTTTCTATAACCTCCATTTTGCGTTTCATCACATTGTACTTGTGTTCGATCGTAACGGTATTTTTATAACCTTCACTATTTTCAAGGTTGTATTCAGCTTTAAAACCAACCAGTTTAACATTGATGTTCAAGTCCTTGGCTTTAATGGTTTGGAATTCATAAATCATATCCAAAACATCATGAGCAATATAAACCGTATCTGTAGCATTGATTACTACTTTCGAGTTTGGTGGCAAATCATTCAGGGTAGTTTTGATCGCTGATTTATTGAGAAAAGATACTTCTTGCGCCAATTCAATGTGAATAATATCGCCTTCTTGATAACCTTCTTTTCTAAATCGGTATGCTCTTTTCATGTTTCCTTTCAAAACAAAAATAGCGCTGATTACCATCCCAAGCGCTACTCCTTTGAGTAAATCTAAAAACACAACTGCAACAAATGTGGCGATAAAAGGCACAAACTGATACTTCCCTTTTTCCCAAAAGTGAAGAATAATTTTCGGATTTGCTAATTTGTATCCAACCATGAGAAGAACAGCTGCCAATGTCGCTAGAGGAATTTTATTCAGTAAAGTGGGAATCGAGATTACACTCACTAACAATAGAACTCCATGTATGATACTTGACAATTTTGACTTTGCACCTGCGGCTTGATTAGCAGAAGTTCTAACTACAACAGAAGTCATTGGCAAACCGCCGATAAGTGCACTTAACATATTTCCAATCCCTTGAGCTTTTAACTCTACATTTGTATCTGTATATCTCCTTTGACTGTCCATGCGGTCGGCTGCTTCGATACAAAGTAAGGTTTCAATCGATGCAACAATAGCAATTGTAAGACCTACAATCCAAACTTTGGGATTTGAAAAACCGATAAAATTCGGTGCAATAAATATACCTTTTAACTCTTCAACAGACTTTGGAATAGGCAAATTTACAAGATGCTCATTGGCTATCTGCAACACACTTACATTGGCTCTAAAAACTTCGTTTAACAGAATGCTCACTACAACAGCAACCAAAGCAGGAGGAACTACCTTCACTTTTCTCAAGACCTTAATCTTGGGCCATGCAATTAAAATCGTCAATGAAACTAATGCAATTAACATAGAACCTAATTGAATGTGCCCAAAGACATTAAAAATTTCTGAAAAAGAATTTTGACCGTCTATCTGTAGAAAAGACTCATCGCCTTCAAAATCAGGGTCGTACCCAAATGCATGAGGAATTTGCTTTAGAATGATGATGACACCAATACCTGCTAACATTCCTTCAATGACATTGGTTGGGAAATAATTCGAAATCGTACCCGCTTTGATAAAGCCCAAAACCAACTGCAGTACACCTGCTATAAAGACGGCAGTCAAAAACAGATTAAATGCACCTAAATCTGTAATTGCGGACAAAACAATTGCTGTTAAACCTGCTGCTGGACCAGAGACACTCAAATGAGATTTGCTCAGATAACCTACCACAATTCCCCCGATTACTCCCGAAATTACACCAGAAAAAAGTGGAGCTCCACTGGCAAGTGCAATTCCCAAACACAGCGGAAGCGCAACAAGGAAAACTACTAAACCCGCAGCAAAGTCTGACTTAAAATTGCTAAAAAAGCCCAAATGTTTGTTCATAAATCCTGATATTGCTCGTTGCTTATCGTTTTAATGCGGTGTGAAGTTATTAATTTTACTCTAAACACTTAGATTTTTGCAAAAAAAAGAAAAGAGCTAAGTGAACAAAATCAGGTCAATCAAGATTAAAATACATTAGTTGACTTCCTGAAATAAATTACGCTTTAAATAATGAATAGTTTCAAATGATAGTAATTACATTTGTATCACTAAAAACTATGCACCATGACAATTACTCAACTTCAATATGTTTTGGCTGTTGCTGAACACAAGAATTTTACTTTGGCAGCGGAGAAATGTTTTGTTACTCAACCAACTTTGAGTATGCAGATTCAAAAAGTAGAGGAAGAACTAAAAATCCAAATATTCGATCGAACCAAAAAACCGATCCAATTGACTGAAATTGGTCAAAAAATAGTCAATCAGGCTAAAAACATTGTAAATGAAGCCGATCGAATGCACGATATTGTAGAGCAGCAAAAAGGCTTTATTGGTGGCGAATTCCGTCTGGGAATCATTCCGACAATTATGCCGACGCTGTTACCTATGTTTCTCAACAATTTTATTAAGAAGTATCCGAAAGTAAAGTTGATTATTGAAGAATTGAATACAGATGAGATTATTTTCAAGTTGAAGAATGGTCATTTAGATGCGGCTATTGCGGCAACGCCTTTGATGGAAGAAAAGCTGAAAGAGATTGTGTTATACTATGAGCCATTTGTAGCTTATATACCAAGCGAACATCAAAACTCAACAAAAAAAGAAATAGAAGTTGATGATTTAGACCTGAATGAAGTTCTTTTGCTTCAAGATGGTCATTGTTTTCGTGATGGAATCTTGAATCTCTGCAAGAGTGAGAGTAAAAATGGATTTTCACATTTTCAACTGGAAAGTGGTAGTTTTGAAACACTTATAAAACTGGCAGATGAAGGATTGGGCATTACACTTCTGCCCTATTTGCACACTTTGGATCTCAAAGAAAGCGATAAACTGAAACTAAAGCATTTTGTCAAACCCAAACCGGCACGAGAAGTTAGCTTGATTTTTCCAAAAACGGAATTAAAAATTCATGTTATTGACGCCTTGCGCAGCACTATTGCCAGTGTTATCAAAGGTGCGATTGTATTTCAAGACATTGAGATTATTAGTCCATTGAACAAAAAATAAAAGAGGAACCAAATAGTTCCTCTTTCCGTATCAATTAATTATATTAATGTATTGCTGAAGTTCAGGCCTTTCATTGGTAAAATTCTGTAACCATTTCCTCAACTGTTCTAGTTCATAAGGCAATAGACTTTTCATTGCTTTGCGGAGTTCTTTACAAAAAAGAACTGGATCGAAGCTCACTCGCTCGAGCACCGATTTTGTGTAGTCGTAGATCATTCTAGGCATAACTGTAAGATTTAGGGGTTATCTTAATAAGAACGTGTTGTAAAACTAAAATTTAATTTAAATTTAACCGTTTAAATGCATAAAAATACGATGAAATGCATGTTTTTTTAAAAAAATTAAAGTATATACTTACAATATGTGCCTTTTCGAAAAATAATAGACCAAAAAAAAAGGAGCCATTTAAGCTCCTTTAGTTTTATTTGTTAACATAAATCAGACATTGCCTTAATTCCGGCCTTTCTTCAGTAAAGCTTAGTAGCCATTCTGTCAGTTGCTCAATTTCGTAAGGAAGAAGCACTCGTAATGCCTTTTCGAGTTCCTTACAAAAAAGTGAAGGGTCAAAACTCACTCGCTCGAGTATGCTCTTGGTGTAAGCAAACATTGTTCTTTTCATAAATAGATTGCAGGATTTAAAGAACGGGTTAGTTAATAATAATCAAAAGTAGATAATAATTTATTTCGTAACGCAAATTAAACGTTAATTAGTATTATCATTTTTGGAATCTTTACCCTTGCTTTCTTGCCCGAAACATTTCTCGCTTGCCGGGAGGTCCTTCAAGTTTTTCTACAGTAAAGCCCGCAGTCACCATGTTTCTCTTAACAACTCCGCGCGCAGCATAGGTTACCAGCACGCCACCAGGCTTAAGCGCCTGATGCATGCTCAAGAACACTTCCACAGTCCATAATTCAGGTTGCACTCGATAACCGAACGCATCAAAATAGATCAAATCGAAAGCCGATTCATCACAAATTTCCTCAATGAACTGTTTTCTCTTAGTCAATTTAAAATTTTCAGAAAGTTGATGCCTCTTGTCCCATTCCAAATCATGCATTTGACAAAAAATAGCACCATCATTACTTGCATTCAATTGCGCGGGGAAGTTCATTGCCTTGACTTCTTCCGCATTAATAGGATAGGCTTCTACGCCAACATAATCAACAAGTTGAAATTGCTTCTTTCTCTCCAACCAAGTGATGAAAGCATTTAATCCGGTACCGAATCCGATTTCTAAAATCGCAATCGACTCTTCACTAAATAGATTTAGACCGTTTTTAATGAAAACATGTTGAGCTTCCTGAATA
>CANHBE010000213.1 GCA_947458575.1 Flavobacteriaceae bacterium
AATTTGAAATTCATCAATTGTTCATTAATCGTAAACTGAAAGTCGATTTCTTCTTTTGCTGTTTTCGCTTTTTCAATAAAGTTTAAGATTCGGGCTTTTAAATCTTCTAGTGAAATTTCATCGGAATTCATAGCCCAAATTGTATCTCGCAGTTCTACAATTGTTGTTTTCGCAAAGTTGCTTATGGTTTGAAGCTTGGAACTGAGTTTTTCGTTCTGAATTTCGAAGGCGTACTTAATATTATCGACCGAAGAGATAATAAAGGTGAGTTGTGCGCCAATATTATCATGTAAGTCTCTTGAAATTCGCAAACGTTGTTCTTGTAATTGGTTTTGCGTTTCTATTTGAGCGATAACAGATTTGAGCTGAAACTCCTGCTCTTGCTGTTTATTTTTGAGTTTTTGTTGCCGATAGATTAAAAATCCGACAAGAACAACAAAGAACAATAGGCAAGTCAGTGCTAGAATGAGATTCTTCTGATACTGAGCTGCCACTTCTTGCTCGAGTAGGCGCTTTTCCTTCTTATTGGTTTCGTATTTGATTTCTAATTCAGCAATCTTAGCATTAGTCTTTATGTTGAGCAAACTATCTTTATACTGTGTATATTTTTTGAAATTAAAAAGCGCCGCTTGCGTATCGCTTATGGCTTCGTAATTTTCTGCGATCCGTTTATAATTACTTTGAATCATATCGGTGTAGTTGTGCATGAGTGCTTTATCTAAGGATTTTCCATACCATGTAATCGCAAGTTGATATTGGCTTTGCGCTGCGTACAAATCGCCATAATACGCATAATTTTCACAAAGTCCGATTTGGTCATTTAATCGGTATCGGATGGCAATGGCTCTATCGTATAATAACTTAGCTTCTGCAAATCTCCTGAGGATAACTTTGAGACCTGCGATATTATTGAGACTGTAAGGAATTCCGACACTATCGTTTATTTGCTCTTTAATTTGGAGTCCTTTGTTGTAAAAGTGTAAGGCAGAATCATATTCCTTTTTCATTTCCTTCAAGACGCCGTAGTTGTTGTAAATACTCAACAGGGGTTTTTGCAGTCGAAATTGTTCAGCGATATGCTTCCCTTTTTGCATGAAATACACTGCTTTGTCAATATTTCTGTTTTTCATTCGGTAGCCAAGCTCCCCATATTCAGTCGCTGTTTTTTCTTGGGCATTGATTTTCTCAAATAAACTAATTGCTTTTAAAGAATACTGTAAATCTTTTTCGTACTTACCTTGAAAATAATAGACCAAACTCAGATTGCTATAGCTTTCGGCCTCTCCTAAAGTATACTTCAACTTCTTTGCGTTTTTTGCGTTTTCCAAATAATCATTAGCCAAAGTAGCAGCCTTTTCTATTTTGGTTGCAAACAGCAAATGATTTAGTGAGTCAATCGCCTCCTTTTTCTGCGCCTCTGCAGATATGGCGAGAATCAAAAAAGCGCTTGAAAGTAGGTTTTTAATCATTTTGAAAAGGCATTTTGGTCAATAAAATAAGAACTGTAGTTCCATGATTTAAGGTCGAATAAATAGACAATATGCCGCCTATGCTTTCTATTCTTTTTTCCATATTTATCAGTCCGTTTCCTTTCTCAACCTTCTCAACGTCGAAGCCTTCCCCGTCATCCTTTATCATAACGGCTACTTTATCTTCAAGCATAGAAATGTCAATTTTGATCTCTTTTGCGTTGGCGTACTTAATCGCGTTATTGATTGCTTCCTGTAGCACTCTATAGAGGTTCATCCCAAAAACCGAATTTAAGTACAAGTTCAAAAGTTGATCATCGATAGTAAAACTAAAATCGATTTCTTCCTTTGCGGCTTTGGCTTTTTCAATAAAGTTTAAGGTTCTTGCTTTTAGATCCTCCAACGAAATTTTATCCGAGTTCATTGCCCAAATCGTATCTCGCAATTCTATGATAGTTGACTTTGCGAAATTGCTGATGGTTTGAAGTTTAGAACTTAATTTCTCGTTTTGAATTTCGAAAGCGTACTTGATATTATCTACAGACGAAATGATGAAAGTGAGTTGAGCACCGATATTGTCGTGCAAATCTCTGGAAATTCTCAATCGTTGCTCTTGCAGTTCATTTTGTTTTTCGATCTGAGCAATTGCAGATTTCAGTTCAAATTCTTTTTGTTGCTGTATCACTTTGACCTTTTGCTGTCGGTAAAGAAAATATCCTATCAAAGCTGTAAATATACTTAGCAGTAAAAACGCCGCGAGCATATAGTTTTTTCGTCTGGTTTTTTCCTCATTTTGCAGTAAGAGCAATTTACTTTCTGCCAAAAGCTGTTCTTTTTTTTGAGTTTCGTGAACGACTTTATATTCAGCTAGTGCTGCTTCTTTCTTCGCCGAAATGACTTCTTGATAAATCTTTTCTTTTTCAAATTCGGTAGCCAATGCTTTTTCAAACTTTCGCTCCACTTTGTATAAATTTACCAACATTTCGTACGCCGTTATCAGATTTGGCTTTTGATTTAGTTCTTTACAAAGCGCAATACTTTTCAGCAAATATTCTTCAGCTTTGAGGTATCGTTTCTGAAATATGGCGAGATTACCCAAGTTAGCATAACTGTCTGCAATTTGCTTTTTCTCTCCGACGGCATAGTCTATTTTTAGACACTCATTGAAATAATATTCCGCGCTGTCAAGTTGATTTGAATACATAAAGCAATTCGCTTTATTGTCGAGAAACATTGCTTTGTTGCGTTGTGATTTTATCTGCTCTGATATCGCAATTCCCTTTTTATCTATTTCTAATGCTCGTTTGAAATCGCCAGACATGCCGTATACGTTGGCCAGCGTATGTGCAGAAATCAAATAAAACTGATTACCGGTATCATTACCCAATACGTTGAGAGCGATTTTCAAATTTTCTTTTGCGGATTCCAGATCATTCTTTTGAAGGTAGATTTGAGCCATTCCGCCTCTGGCGCTCGAAATTCCGTTTTTATCGTTGGTTCTTTCGTATATTTTAAGCGCTTTTAACAAGTATGAAAGTCCATTGGGATAGTCACCTGTATTTTTGAAATAATTACCCATCCCAATATACGCTTTGGCGCAAATTGTATCTTTCTTTGGATCTGTAATCAAAGAAATGGCTTTTTCAAAAGCGCGACGTGACAACTCGTGTGAAGAATTGCTTTGGTAATAGACACCCTTAACTATCTCGGCCATTGCACGATATTCGGAAGATTCCTTTTTGGCTACTCGTTCAATGTTTTCCGCGTAAAAAACGAGAGAATCCGGACACACATTAGATACTCTGCTAATATCTTTATACCACGAGACAATCTTGGTTTGATTGGGTGTACTTTCGGGCAACTTTACAGTATGCTTTTTGTTGCACGCAAAAAACAATGTCAGCATTGCGATCGAGAGAAGCAAGTTTTTCATACGGTGTAATTACTTCTTAAAAGTATAAAAAAAGAACTGTACAAATCATGCAAAGAACTTAAGATCTTTTTGGCGGGTCTTGATTGCTGATGATGCTGAACAAATCAAAATTCAAATCAAAAATCAGATTGGATAACTTGGTATTGACTGCTTTTAGATTAGTCTGAAATTGTTCCAACACCTCTAATTGTTCCTCTATATAAAGATTCTTCTTAGACACTGTTGCCATCCTTGATTGGAGTTTTTGCATCTTCAATTTGTACTTGCGCTCTTGATGGTGCGTGTTGAAAAGGATTCTTATCATCACGACCACCGAAAGCAAAATACCACTGCAAAGACAGATGAGCATATAACAGACTTTAGTTCATATTAAAAACCTTAGCAAAAAATTCATGCGGAATCTTGGCAAAGCGCGTTACAGATTTACCTTCCGAGAATGAGGTAAAGTAAAGCGTTTCACTTGCTTCATCGTAGGCGGGACTTCCTTCAAATTCGGTCGAATTGATTACATTGCCCAGATTGAGCGGTTCAGACCAATTCTTCCACGTATCGTCCAACCTGTAACTGGCAAAAATGTCGTAGCCACCAAACCCACTAAATCCTTTAGAGCAAAACAGCATAGTTTTTCCATCGGAAAGCAAATGCGGCGAAATTTCATCATCTGCCGAATTGATGATTTTCCCCATATTCTGAAGCAAACCATAAGTTCCATCATCTTTCCTGTTGGTGAAATAGAAATCTAATCCACCTTGTGAAAAGTCAGACTCAATAGCAAATACAAGCGTTTTTAAATCGAAAGTTGCGGTAAGAAACACTGTTTCGCCGTAATTGGCATAAGCTGAGACAGTTATTTGTTCTTGTGGGACAAAACGCTCATTCTCGATTTTGTAGAGCTGGTAACCGGAATTTCCTGTACCTGAAGTAAAGGAATTACCTCCTTTTACTACACGATCTCCGGCATGAAAATCGACAAAATTATTAAACTCATTTTGAGATAAATCCGGTTCTATTTTGGGCTTTGACCAGAGACCATTAATTTCTTTTCTCACAGAATACACTACGTATTTGTTCTCATCCATCGCAGACAATAGCGCGCTTTTTCCATCTTTAGCAATTGCAATTCCGATGATTTGCAGCGTATCGAAATCCGAATAATTTTTTACTGTTGTATTCTGTAAGTTTGGCGCGATGTGTACCGTTGCATCCAGTGGAAGGTCAGAATCTGAAATTCCAATCGCATCAACTTGCTTCTGTCCGGGAAGCAATGCAAAATTAAATTCCACTTTAACCGCTTGGATATTGTTTATGGCTGACTCAAGAATTACACGTTCCACGCCAGGATTAACCACATCGGGAGCTGCTTGAATTTTGCGTCGCTTTCTCTTGAAATAATAGGCATGGTCTGCAGGAATTGTCGCTTTAAAAGTGGGAGTTTTGTAATCAATTTTGCGAGACCAAACAGTTTTATATTTACCATCGCCTTCACCAACACTGACTTTTACCACACAACCTGCATTCAAATTCTCAAAAATTGCGATTTGTTTGACAGTTTGTGGTTTTTCGAATTGAACCTCAACTATTTCGTAGCCGTCAAGTGC
>CANHBE010000214.1 GCA_947458575.1 Flavobacteriaceae bacterium
CATATTGTTTCTCTGCAATTGGAACGATCAACAATACTCTTAAAAGTTTCGGTGGAAGTCAGTTACTAAGAGCTGAATTGGAGACACTGCGTGCGATGGTTTATCTTTGGTTGATTGATGCATATGGTAATGTGCCTATTATAACAGAGCTTTCCACTGACCCAACGCCTGCAACGAAAACCCGTGCAGAAGTGTATGCATTTATTGAGAGCAGTGTGGTAAACAGTTTGCCTCTGTTGCCAAAACAAAAGACATATACTACGGTCAATTGGTATGTAGCTCAAACGATTCTTGCAAAATTGTATTTGAACGCTGACGTTTATACCGGTACTGCCCAATGGCAAAAAGCCGCAGATGCAAGCAAGGCTGTTATCGATGGCGGGGTGTATTCTTTAGAATCTGATTACTTTGCTAATTTTAAGACAGAAAATGCCGGTTCGGTAGAGAATATTTTTGTTATCAATTATGATCAAGTAAATGGACAAGGATTTAATTTGGCTCAGATGACACTGCATTATTCTAGCCAAGCAACCTTTAACCTAGCTGAGCAGCCTTGGAATGGATATGCTTCTTTGGAAGACTTTTATAATTCTTATGATAATGCCGATAAACGTAAGAATAGTTTCTTAGCAGGCCCACAATTCTCTTCAACGGGTGTTAGATTGAAGGATGCTAGCTTTGAACCTGCAGATCCGGACGGTGAAAATTTAACATTTACCCCTTTCATTTCTGCTATAAAGCCGAAACCCGGTAATACATTTGGTTCACTCAGGCAGCAGGGTGTGCGTGTTGGGAAATTTCAATTCCAGACGGGCGCAACGCCTAATCTTAACAATGACTTCCCAATATTTAGATATGCAGATGTGTTGTTGATGAGGGCTGAAGCTTTATGGAGATTGAGTAGCGGCAGTGCTGAAGCGCTTTCCTTAGTAAATCAGATTCGTTCAAGGGCTGGTGTACCGGCACTTGGGGCTTTAACTGCTGATGATTTGTTGGCGGAGCGGGGACGTGAGATGTTCGCAGAAGGTTACAGACGCTCTGATCTGATAAGATTTGGAAAATATAATAACGCTTGGTGGGAGAAGCCTACCTCGGTGGCCTCTAAAAATATTTTCCCCATTCCACAAGGTCAAATTTTGGTAAACACCAAATTGGTGCAGAACCCCGGCTATTAATAGTGTTCTATCTCATTTTAACAAAGGAAGCATTTATGCTTCCTTTGTTTTTTTACAGCCTATCTATAATTTGCTATAAATCAGAATGGATTAATGATTCGCTTCTATATCGCGTTATTCATGGTCATAGTTTTTTCTTCATGCAAAAAGGCAGATAAGACTGTATTTGAGTTAATCGAATCGTCTCATTCTGGAATTCACTTTAGCAATAAACTTGCCTCAACTTTTAAATTTAATGCTTATACATTTAGGAATTTTTATAACGGAGGGGCAGTAGCTTTGGGAGACATCAATAATGACGGCTTAACGGATATCTACCTCACAGGGAATCAAACAGGAAACACGCTGTATCTGAATAAAGGAGATTTTAAATTTGAAGATGTAACGAGCAAATCCGGATTATCTTGCTCAAATGTTTGGAATACGGGAACCACGATGGTTGATGTAAATGGCGATGGCTGGCTCGATATTTTTGTGTGTAAGAGCGGCCCACCATCGAAGGGAGTGCGTCACAATCAGATGTTTTTAAATAATAAGGATTTGACCTTTTCGGATGTTGCCCCGCAATGGGGTATAGACGATATTGGGCTTTCTATACAGGCTTCATTTTTTGATTTTGATAGGGATGGAGACCTTGATTTCTACTTGTCAAGTAATTCAAATAGACCGATCGGTTTTTTTGATCTATATGAAGGACAACGCCAATTACGCGATTCGCTTGGAGGAAATAAATTGTATCGAAATGAAGGCGATCATTTTAAGGATGTAAGTGAAATGGCTGGCATTTATGGTAGCTCCATTGGGTATGGTTTAGGTGTTTCTGTTGCAGATATCAATAGAGATGGATGGCCCGATATTTTTGTTGCAAACGATTTTTTTGAAAAGGATTATCTCTACATGAACAAGCAGAATGGGTCCTTTCAAGAAGTGTCGGATATAAGTTTGAAATCGCTTAGCCTCGGTTCAATGGGTGCCGATATTGGTGATTTGGATAACGATGGGTACCCCGAAATATTTGTAACGGATATGTTGCCCTCTTCTTTGGCTCTAGTAAAATCGAGAATTGCGTTTGAGACGTTCGACAAGTATTCTGAAAATGTCAATAAAGGGTTTCATCACCAATTCAACCGGAATATGTTTCAGTGGAATAGAGGCCTAATACCGGGAGATACATCAACCGTTTTCTTTAGTGAAATAGGAAGGCAATTGAAGATGGAGTCTTCTGATTGGAGTTGGAGTGCACTATTTTTTGACTACGATAACAATGGGTTTAAAGACATTTTTATTACCAACGGAATTGCAAAAGAATTGCTCGATCAAGATTACATTACTTATTTCGCCCCAGACGTATTGAACTCAAAGGGTGCTTTCAAAGATTCTACTTTGTTAACTAAACTCATTAGTGGCATGCCATCTCACCCCACCAGAAATGCGCTATTTAAGAATGAAGGTAGTTTGCAATTTACAAACGTGTCTGAGCAGGCCGGAATTTCCCAGCCAAGTTTTTCAAATGGAGCGGCCTATGGTGACCTAAACAACGATGGCGCGCTAGACTTGGTGGTAAACACCATTGGTCAGAAGGCATTGATATATAGGAATTCTACTGCCGACAAAGACAAAAAAAACGCATTTGTCCAATTCTATTTGACTGATCAGTTATCTAAAAACTCTTTTGCTATTGGAGCCCAGATAACTGTTTTTTGCAACAAATCGTGCTATTCTGCAGAGCTGTTTCCTGTGAGGGGTTATTTATCCTCGGTTGATTATAAGATTCAAATTGGGTTAGGAGTGGAACAAAAAATTGATTCTGTAAATATCTTGTGGCCAGATGGATTTCGCTCAAGATATCGCGATATTGCAATAAATTCTCTTGTTAATTTGGATAAAACCAAAGGGTATACTCAAAAAAAAGTAAGATAAAATGATGGTGTTTTGGAAAAAAAATAAACTGTTTCTTGTTTACGCGGTGTTGCTGGCTGTTGCTTTTGCTTGCACTGGATCTGAATACGAACGACTTAAGGATAAGGAATTGGCAAGAAATGTTAGATATGATAGTCTATTTCTTGGGCTGAAGTTTGGTATGACCAAAAAGGAATTTTTTAAGCATTGCTGGGATTTAAACAAAGCAGGGGTTCTGTCCAATGGCCCAAGTAGTCTGTCCGTTCAGTATAGACTAGATAGTACTCAATTGCGAGCGGGTGCCTACATGTGGTTTTATCCAGAATTTAAAGACGATAAAATAGTTAAAATGCCTATTAAATTTACCTATCGTGAATGGGCTCCTTGGAATCAACAGTTATCATCAGACTCGTTGCTGTTTGATGTAACCAGAATGATGGAGAAGTGGTATGGTGGGAGATTTATAGAAGTCAAGAGCAATACCGATGACCGGATTGTGAAAGTTAAAATTGATGGAAATCGCAGAATTAGACTTTTTAAAGAAAGTATTTCTACCATTCGTGCTGATATTACTGATTTGAAAGAATTAGAAAAGGAACTGGCGAATACTGAAAAACCATGAAGCAATTTCTTGTTGTTTTATCTTTTCTGTTGGTTAGTTCATGTAGCAGAAAAGAGAAACCCATACTGTTTACTAGCCTTCCGGCATCGCTCACGGGCATTGACTTCCAGAATCAGTTAACTTTCGATAGGGATTTTAATATTTACACTTATCGTAACTTCTTTAATGGCGGGGGAGTTGCTGCCGGAGACATTAATAATGACGGATTGTTTGACTTATTCTTTACAAGCAATCAAGCTAGTAATCGACTTTATCTAAACCTTGGAGAATTTAAATTCAAAGATATTACAGATAGTGCAGGTATTGGCGGTATGAGGAGTTGGAGCACTGGAGTATCTATGGCCGATGTGAATGGGGACGGCTTTCTTGATATTTATGTTTGTAATTCTGGCAATGTACAGGGTGATAATAAGCAGAACGAATTCTATATAAATAATGGAGACTTAACGTTTACTGAACGGGCAGGAGAGTATGGCTTGGCAGATAGAGGATACTCTACCCACGCCTCATTTTTTGATTTCGATAGGGATGGTGATTTAGATATGTATTTGTTAAACAACTCCTTTCAGTCTATTGGTAGTTTTAATCTAAAGAAGAATGAAAGAGTAAAACGCGACTCTTTGGGCGGTGATAAGTTGTTTAGGAATGATGAAAATCATTTTGTTGATGTTAGTAAAGAAGCTGGGATCTATGGGAGTGTAATTGGCTTTGGCTTAGGGGTTACAGTGGGTGATGTGGATAAAGATGGGTGGCCAGATATTTATGTCTCCAATGATTTTTTTGAGCGCGACTATTTATACATCAACCAACAGAACGGTACTTTTAAAGAACTACTTACATCTCAGATAAAGAGCATTTGTGCAGCGTCTATGGGTTCGGATATGGTTGATATTAATAATGATGACTTGCTTGATATCTTTGTCACTGATATGTTGCCGAGCAGAAATGATCGATTGAAAACGGTGACTACTTTTGAAAATTGGGACAGGTATGCATACAATTTAGCGAATGATTACTACCATCAATTTACTAGAAATACACTACAAATAAACAATGGAGACGGTTCGTTTAGCGATATAGGAAGGCTTGCTAAGGTGGCGGCAACGGATTGGAGTTGGGGTGCGCTTGTTGCTGATTTCGATAATGATGGCTGGAAGGACTTGTTTGTATCGAATGGAATTTCGAGAGACCTTACGAACCAAGATTACCTTCAGTTTGCATCTAGTGATGAATTTGTAAAAAAAGTGGTAGA
>CANHBE010000215.1 GCA_947458575.1 Flavobacteriaceae bacterium
CTCTGCGTATTATCGAAAACTTGATCGATTGTTTTATCTTCTGTGCTGCATCCAAAAAATATAATTGGAATCGCTATTGCACAAAATAGTTTAGAATATTTTTTCATTTTATTATGTTGTTAGTTAGCGATTGGTGAACTATTCGTATTCCAAAAAACAGGAACACTTTGATTTGCCTTTTGCGTAATGTTTGAATTGTTATTTACCTCATTAGCAGGATAATATAGTGATCTTACGAAATTTCCTGGATTTGGGTTACGATTCGGTTGTAATTTTGTAGGAAAACCGGTGCGACGGTAAAAGTTGTATGACTCAATTCCGTTTCCAAAAACAGCAATAAATTGTTGAATCGCAAGAATGTCCCATTTTCCATTTAGGTCTGCATTGTCCCAGTTTGATGAAACCGAATCGTTGAAATTTGCAATCTGCCCTGAAGTAGGAGCAAAAGTGGCGTCATATCGAGGATCTCTTGGTCCAAAACTCATAACCTTGTTGATAGATTTCGAAATTCCCTCTAACATTTCTGCTTTTGCCAGTCCTAAATTGTTCTCGGCCATCGCAACTTCAGCTTTCATAAAGTTTACCCATGAGGCTAATAGAATTGGTGTGATTCCTCTTCCTTTCGCACCACGAACAGGGTCGTTATCTAGATACACTTTTTCAAAATTGTCGGCATCAAATTTACCTCCGGCAGGATAAACACCAAAAGTTGTTCTTTTTAATCCGTCTGGTGGAACACCATCATTGTCTCCGTGATCTCTGCCCCAATATCCATCTGGCAAACTACAAAAAGTATAACCACCTGAAACGTAGTGTGGAGGAGCAGATTGCAAAGAACATCTTAAATCCACTTCGTTAGCGGGAATTTCTTGTCCTGGAACTGCAGGTTCTTGCCTGTAGAAGTAGTAACGAATACGGGGGTCGTTGGAGGCATTCATAGTACCCATATACCAATTTGACGCGTAGTCTCCGGCACCGGTGGGAGTGTAGTTAAGTCCATATCGCGGATGACGACTATCTGGGTTGGAAGCACTAGCTCCTGCCCATCTGTATGCCAAATCGTCAGCGGAGTCTTGGATATAATTTTCCTCAGCTACAATCTCATTGAATTTGGCGATGGCTGTGTTGTCTACTAATCGCGTTTGCAAATATAATTTCATTTTTAGCGTATTGGCTGCTTTCACCCATTGGTTATAATTGTTATTGTAAAATACTTCTACACTGGGATTAGATAGAGTTTCATTGGTGAAATTTTCAATAGCATTATCAAGAAGAACAAGTGCTGCTGCATAGATGGAAGCTCCCGAGTCAACTTTTGGACTTAGATTGGCTGCTCCTTGCGCTGCTTCAGTATACGGTACATCTCCGTAGAAGTCAACCATTGCAGTCATGGTGTAAGCTTCAATAAATTGTGCTATACCAACATGTCTTGTCTTACCGGCCGCTAGTGCCAGAGGCGTCATAATTCTGATGTTAGCCAAGATTCCGCTGTAAGCGTTAGTCCATTCATCGTCTGAGTCATTGGCTTGATATACAGTTTGATAACCACTAGAGTTTGTATTGTTCATTCCGTACATTCTCGTCAGTTCAGCGCCAAACAAAGACAAGCCATCTCCATTTGTTGAACCTCCTTGTTGCCAATTGTCTAGTGTGGTATAATCAGCGTCACCTTCAATTTGTCTAGCAAAATCTTCCTCTATTGAATTGAATAGAAACTCAACGTCTGCTTGATCTGGAGAAAGATTGAAAGGATCTTTTGATTTATCAAGCTCAAGAGTTTCACAGGAAACCCCCAAGAGTAGCACAGTAAAGAGCAGAAATGCTTTGATGTTATTATTTATATTTTTCATCTTTTTCATAATTTAGAAAGTTAGTTTTAACGAAAACCCGTATCTTCTTGAACTTGGGCCATTAAGAAAGTCGAAACCTATACCATTTCCAACCCCGGTTCCAGCAGTGTTTGGGTCAAAGTTGGCTCCCTTTGGCGTATTGATCGCTCGGTAGTAAAGGTTGTTTCCCGAAATTTTAAAGGAAATACCGCTAAATGCAGTTTTTTGCAAGAATTTTGCCGGTACAGAATATCCTAATGAAACTTCCTGAAGTCGAATGGTAGTGGCGTCGTAAATTTGCATTTCGCTTGGCCCGAAAAGAATGTTCGTGAAATAATAATCTGAATTATTGATTTGTACATTGTTGGGTTGACCCGACTCAGTAACACCAGGCAAAATAAATGTTCTTTCTCTATCAGTAGTTTCCTCAATTAGACCTCTTCCTAAAAGAGTTGAGATTGTACTGGAATATACGTCTCCACCTTTGGTATAATTAACCAAGAAACTGAAGTCAAAATTTTTGTAAGTAATGGTGTTGTTAACATTCATCACCCAATCAGGGTTTGCATCTCCAATGATTCCGTCTGTAGGGTCTTGCAGGTAATTTCCATTCGCGCCAACAACTGGATTTCCATTTTCGTCACGCAAGATTCTGCTTCCAAAGATGGCAGTAAGCGGATATCCAACTTCTGCGACGTTCCCAAGATTAGAGAATCCGGTGTACACTACACGTTCCGTGTTTAATCCCAAGTCGATTACTTCTGTATCGTTGGAAGTAAAATTGATGTTTGTCTCCCAGTTAAGACCATTATCTTTTGCTTTGATGATAACTGCACTTAAGTCAAGTTCGATACCTTTTCCTTCAATTTTACCGATATTGGTTTGGGTTTCTGCAAATCCCGTTGTTGGAGGTAAAGGTCTATTAATAATCAAATCGGTCGTAACTCTTTTAAATAGCGATAAATCGATACCAAATCTATTTTTGAAGAACTTGGTTTCCATTCCCAATTCATATTCGGTCAATAATTCAGGCTTCAGGTCAGGGTTCCCTAAAGTTGCACCTTGATCATTTGAAATGATGTTTTGTCCACCGTCATTTTGGCTATCGCGTACATTCAAGTTAACAGTATTTGAAACCGGATACCTGCCGAAATCGCCAAAATTTGCAGATGTACCTACACCAAATCTTAATTTAAGGAAGTTTAAACCGTTTTCCGATGATAGTTTTTCAAACGCAGCTGTTGGCAAGAAAGAGATACTTGCGCTAGGATAAGTTTTAGAATTGTTTTTGGTCGCAAAATTCGAAACCCAATCCTTACGTGCAGCAAGAGAAAGAAACAAATAACTTCCGTAATCAAATTCAGCCTGAGAATAAACTCCTGCTATGTTTCTATCAGCAAAACTTTCGATTGGTAATGAATTTGCAAAATTATAGTGTCTTAGCACACCAAAGATTTGTTGACCATCACTAGCAACACCATTTCGCTCAAAGACTTCATTTCTGGTAGTTGCTCCCAAGTTGATGTCAAGTCCTAATTTTTCTGTAAGCTTATACTTTCCACTGATAATTAAGTTGTGGTCCCATATCGTGTTGATGTTATTCCATGTTTCATAAAAACCGCTTGCAGTTCTGGCATTTCCACTATTAGTGTTTACACCGCCCTTGTTTTGAAAATTCAAATTCGATTCATTATAATTATCCAAACCGGCTCTATAGGTTAAGTTTATATTTGAATTTATATCATACGAAACGGAAGCTGTACCAAACACTCTGTTGGTGGATTGTGTTGTTCCAGAATTATATAAGGTCCAATACGGATGCTGAATACTATTGTTTTGTCTGTAATAGACACTACCTCCTGTTACAGGATTCCGATAAGGTAAACCTTGAATATTTATACTACGAGGTGTAAACCACAAATCTCCAAAGATTGAAGACCCACTACCTGTTGCTCCATTTCCTTGGCTAAGCGCAACTGGAGGCGATACGAACTCGGTTTTGGCGTAATTTAATGTACCCGAAACATTTAATTTACTGTTAATCTTGGAGCTACCACCAATCGAAAGCGTATTTCTGACAACGCTATTGCCTGGTGTAAATCCTTCGTCGTTATTATGGCTATAGTTTAAACTGTAGGTTGTTTCTCCACTTTCAGATTGGCCTCTAAAATTTACCGCATTATTTGTGATAATACCAGTTCTGAAAAATCGCTCAACGCTGTTATATGGTCTCCAAGCGTATCTTGCGGTAGCAAATTCCGGGAAAGCACCAGAAAAACTTGCGGTGGAATACGGGTGTGCTACAGTTCCGTTAGCATCAAAAGCAGCGCTATTTCCCCATCCTGCAGGCCCGTCTTTGTCAAAACTAGGTCCCCAGTTGCTAAAAAACCAACCAAACGCCTGGTCGAAACCAATTCCGTATTGATTTTGATAGTCTGGCAAGGAAGCAATTTTGTTGAAGAAAACAGAAGAGGTAATGCTTACATTGCTTTTCTTAATTCCTTTTTTATTGGCACCAGATTTTGTGGTGATGAGAATTACTCCATTTCTACCTTGGGTACCGTAAAGTGTCGCAGCGGCTAATCCTTTCAGGATGCTCACATTTTCAATGTTATTGGGGTCTAAATCTAAGAAACGGCTTGAGCCATTATTCCCATTGACGAAGTCATTTCGATCTCCTTCTCGACCTACCGAGTTTGTATCAGAACTGAAAGGGACACCATCAACGATAAACAAAGCTTGGTTGCTTGAACTAAAACTGGAATAACCTCTAATGATGATGTTTGTACCAGAGCCCGACAACCCGTTTTGTGCGATAATATTGACACCGGAAGCTTTTCCAGTCAAGATTCTTCCCACATCGCTGTCTGGGCGTTGTTCGATCAGGTCTGATTTTATCTCACTGATGGCGTATCCTATTCTCTTTTTCTCCTTCTTTATACCTTGAGCGGTAACAATTACTCCCTCAAGTTGAACCGAGTCGTCACTCATTTTTACGGTCATTTTTGACGAAGCCGCAAGTTCTTGTGTTTTCATTCCAAGATAAGTGAAAATTAACTTTTCACCTTGTTTGGCTGAAATCTTGAACTTCCCGTCAAAATCAGTTTGAGTTCC
>CANHBE010000216.1 GCA_947458575.1 Flavobacteriaceae bacterium
CGTCATGTAGGGCGTCAGTTCGAGTGGTTTTGTGTTTAAAAATGCAATTTTTAAACACAAAAGTATATCGAGAACTTTCGTTGTTGCCCGGAGTACTGGTTTTGCTTCTCGATGCGCTGCGCTACTCGAAGTGACGGTGATAGGAAAATTTCATATAAAACGATTCACAATGCATTTTTTATTTCGTTTTTCTTCACAAAAAGCACTTGAATGGACGTCTTAAGTAACTACACCCAAAGGCTATCTGATAATTAAACCGCTAAGGAAACGAAGCGGTTTATTTAGTGGTGGTAGCATTTTGTTCAGTTTTGTACAAGATTACGTGACTTTGTGCAGTTCTGGACTTTGTGCAGCTCGTTTATTGATTTTTACTTCTTTGGTAGATAATTGAGTATGTTCACTAAGGCAAGTGATTATTTTTTTCATTTCAAATAATGATCATACTACATTGTAAAAAAAAACGGGCTTCAATTTGAAGCCCGTTTTTCATATATTTTGTTTTAGCCTTTAGGCTATCTTTCTGTAGCGTTGTATGGTGTAATAAGCAAAAACGATAGCGAGTAACCCTAGCCACAAAATTTGTCCGTTTATTGGGGCTGGAGGCGGATCGTTTCCTTCTAAACCTCCACTGCCATCGTCATCGCCAGGCTGCGCAAAAGCTGCAAAATCCACCAATAGGAATAGTCCGATTAAGAAGAGATAGAGTGCTTTATTTTTCATGTTATCGACGAATTAGGTTGCAAATATAATAATCATAATTGAAAAAAAAGCAGTATGTGCTAAAAAACATTGAAATCATACCTGTACTTTATTGGTTTATGCCTTGAGCAAATGAATCAATAGCGGTTAATCAAATTCTGAAGTGAAATACAACTTAACAGTCGGGAACTTACCTTGTGTCATCTGTATTGTAAAGTCAGAATCTGCCAAGAATACCAATTGATCGTACTTGTCTTTTGCCAGAAACTTTTGTTTGATCCTCTTAAACTCTTTAAACTCCTCACTTTTCGGGTCGATCGGTTTTACCCAACAGGCTTTATGCACCGGAAAATTTTCATAGGTGCATTTTGCGCCGTATTCGTGTTCCAACCGATATTGTATTACTTCATACTGCAACGCTCCAACCGTGCCAATTACTTTTCTGTTATTCATTTCTAAGGTAAAAAGCTGCGCAACTCCTTCGTCCATCAACTGATCGACACCTTTTTCGAGTTGTTTTGCCTTTAAAGGATCGGCGTTGTTAATATATCTAAAGTGTTCCGGGGAGAAACTCGGAATTCCTTTAAAGTTCATAGTTTCTCCTTCTGTTAGCGTATCGCCAATCATGAAATTACCGGTATCGTGCAATCCGACAATATCGCCAGCATACGAAATATCGACGATTTCTTTTTTCTCGGCAAAGAATGCGTTGGGACTGGAGAATTTGAAGTTCTTTTTTTGTCGCACGTGAAAATATGGTTTGTTTCTTTCGAAAGTACCCGATACAATTTTCACGAATGCCAGACGATCTCGGTGTTTCGGATCCATATTGGCATGTATTTTAAACACAAAGCCGGTCATCTTTTCTTCTGTAGGATTTACCAGTCTTGTTTCTGATTCTTTTTGTGTTGGAGATGGTGCGATCTCGATAAAACAATCCAATAGTTCGCGCACACCAAAATTATTTAAAGCAGAACCAAAGAACACCGGTTGCAACTTTCCACTCAGATAATCATTCCTGTCGAATTTTGGATATACTTCATCTATTAGTTCCAATTCCTCACGTAGTTTATTGGCAGGATTAACACCAATTATTTTTTCGAGTTCAGGATTCTGAAGATCCGAAAAGGCGATTGTTTCTTCTATATTCTTTCTACTATCTCCGCTAAAAAGATTAATATTTTGTTCCCACAGATTGTAAATACCCTGAAAATCGTATCCCATACCAATGGGAAAACTCAGGGGTGTTACGGTAAGTCCAAGTTTTTGTTCTACCTCGTCCATTAAGTCGAAAGCATCTTTTCCTTCCCGATCAAGCTTATTAATAAAAACGATGATTGGAATATTTCGAAGTCTACAAACAGCTACCAACTTTTCGGTTTGTTCTTCGACACCTTTTGCGACATCGATGACCACAATTACGCTATCGACGGCAGTTAAAGTTCTAAATGTGTCTTCTGCGAAATCCTTATGTCCGGGAGTGTCGAGAATATTAATTTTTTTATCCTTGTAATTGAAAGCCAGAACTGAAGTGGAAACGGAAATCCCTCTTTGCCGCTCTATTTCCATAAAGTCGGAAGTTGCCCCTTTTTTTATTTTGTTGTTTTTAACCGCGCCGGCCTCTTGAATAGCGCCACCAAAAAGCAGCAATTTTTCGGTTAAGGTCGTTTTTCCTGCATCGGGGTGTGAGATGATTCCGAAGGTTCTTCGGCGTTGGATTTCTTGTAAAAAACTCATAGTGTCTGTAAATGGATTGCAAAAATAGCATTAATTCAAGAATAAACTTCAACGGCAAATAGAAATGCGCTATCAGTTGCCGTTTTTATTGGGAAAATGGTAAAAAGTAACGGCAAATAATTTTTTGTTAATAGTATAGGCTATACTTGTTTAATGCGTTTGAATTGTTATTTTTGTTGACCCAAATTATCCTACATTTTAAGTTAAATTCTTTATTCAAATTAAATTTATAAACAGAAAATTTAGATACAATGAGATTAAACCGTTTGTTTTTGAGTGCATTACTGATTTTGACTTTCATCTGCCATGCACAGAGTACTAAAAAGGAAGTTTTGTTTACAATTGATGAGACTCCATACTACACCGACGAATTTTCTCGAGTTTACAAAAAGAATTTAGATTTAGTAAAAGACGAATCTCAGAAAGATCTCACCCAATATCTCGAATTGTTTATCGGTTATAAATTGAAAATCGCTAAAGCCAACAAGTTAGGTTTGCAAAATGGTGATTCTTACAAAAACGAACTCGCTTCATACAGAACGCAATTATCTAAGAACTATCTTACTGACTATAAGGTAACCAAAGAATTGGTGGAAGAAGGATATCAGAGGTCGTTAAAGGAAATAAGAGCCTCTCATATTCTGATTACCTGTGACGAAAATGCAACTCCTGAGGACACGCTTAAGGCGTATAATAAGATTGTTGAGATTCGAAATCGCATCGTGAAAGGTGAAGATTTTGGCAAATTGGCCGGTGAACTTTCTCAAGATCCTTCCGCTAAAGACAACAAAGGAGATTTGGGTTATTTTAGTGCTTTCCGAATGGTTTATCCTTTTGAAACGGCGGCTTACAGCACTGCCTCCGGTAATATTTCAAATCCTGTAAGAACACGATTTGGATTTCACATTATCAAAGTAGTTGACGTTCGCGACAATCGCGGTGATGTTACCGTAGCACACATCATGTTACTCAATCCAAAAGAGGACAAGCCTGAAGAAAGGGAGTTGGTGAAGAAAAAGATTGATGATATCTACCAGAAGTTGCAACAGGGTGAAAACTTCGAGAGTTTGGCCAAGCAATTCTCGGATGACAAGTCGTCTTCCGGAAAAGGTGGTGCTCTAGCGAGATTTGGTTCCGGGCAGTTGAGTTCGGAAGAATTCGAAAATACAGCATTTTCATTAACAAAGGATAAGCCCTTATCAGAGCCAATTCAAACCAGATTTGGTTGGCATATTGTCAAATTAATTGAGAAGCATCCCGTTCGAACGCTTGACGAGATGAAAGTGGAGTTGGAGAACAAAATTTCGAAAGACGATCGCTCTCGTTTGATTACAAATTCGCTTAATGAGAAATTGCGAAAAAGATATACAGTTAAAAGAGATGACAAACTCTATGCAGCGGTAGTGAAAGCCTTAACCAATGACTATTACGACAATAAATGGGAAGTTCCGGCTGATACCAAAGCTTTTGATAAGAAGTTGATCTCTATTAATGAAAAAATATTGACAGGAACCAATTTCTTGATCTTTTTAAAGACACAGCAAAAAGCCGGTCAAACGTTGAAGCCTGTCGCAAAGCTAGTTGATAAATTCTACCAAAAGTATGTTGACGAGCAATTAACTACTTACTACACGGATAATCTAGACAAAGAATTTCCGGAATTTTCGAATGTTATGGATGAATACCGTGACGGGTTATTGCTTTTCGATTTGATGGAGAAAGAAATATGGGATCGTTCTAAAACTGATACACTTGGTTTGAAGAGTTTCTATGAAGGTAGAAAAGATTTATACCGATGGAAAACACGTTTGGATGTGATTATTGCATCGTCTACTAACCAAGATGTGATCAAGAAAGCACACAAATTATTGAAGCAAAAGGTTGCTCCTGAGAAAATCAAGGAGCAGTTAAATACCAAAGACAAAGTAGCGGTGATGACCAATGTTGGTGTGTTTGAAGAAGGAAATGATGCGCTACCAAAAAACTTAAAGCAAGTTGAAGGATTGTCTGAAATCATCAAAGATGGAGATTATTACTTTGCAGTAATGGTCAATAAGATTTTACCAGCCGGACCAAAAAGTTTGGATGAATGCAAGGGCAAGGCTATCAACGATTACCAGCAATATCTAGAACAGAATTGGGTGTCGGAGCTCAAACGGGAATTTACGATTAAAACAAATTCGGATGTTTTTGAAAGAGTGAAAATGGAGCTTCAAAAATAATGAACAGATTTGTTGTTGCTTTCGGATTGCTCTTGCTATGTCAATCATGCACATTCTTTAGCTCAAATAAAAAGGCAGAAGCTATTGCAAGAGTCAATTCGGACTATCTCTACCGGGAGGATATTGCCAATTTGGTCCCCTCAGGAGTTTCGGAGGAAGATAGTATTGCAATCGTTAGAAGCTTTATCGATCGGTGGGCGACACAGAAATTGCTAATCAAGAGAGCTGAAGTCAATTTGAATTCCAAAAAGAAAGCTGAGTTCGATTCGTTAA
>CANHBE010000217.1 GCA_947458575.1 Flavobacteriaceae bacterium
ATAAGTTCAAAGTTGAGCAACTGTCAACTGAAAACTGTCAACTGAAAACTGAAAATGGAAGCATACATCATAGACGGAGTAAGAACTCCAATCGGAAGTTACCAAGGAACACTAGCATCGGTTCGCCCAGATGATTTAGGAGCTTTGGTAATCAAATCCGTAGTAGAAAAAAATCCAAACATTCCAAAAGAAGCTTATGACGACGTAATCATAGGTTGTGCCAATCAAGCCGGAGAAGACAATCGTAATGTTGCTAGAATGTCATTACTATTAGCAGAATTACCATATTCTGTTCCAGGCGAAACGGTAAATCGTTTATGCAGTTCAGGTTTATCAGCAATAATCCAAGCCAATCGCGCCATAAAAGCAGGCGACGGACATATCTTCATAGCAGGCGGAATCGAAAACATGACACGCGGACCATTAGTAGTTTCAAAGCCATCATCAGCTTACGGAACCGATTCTAAAATGTACGACACTAGTTTCGGATGGCGATTCATCAATCCAAAACTACACGGAATGTACGGCACAGACGCAATGGGTGAAACTGCTGAAAATCTGGTCGAAAAATACAATATCACTCGCGAAGACCAAGATGCATTCGCTTTAAATAGCCAACAAAAAGCAACTGCAGCACAAACTTCAGGAAGATTAGCCAAAGAAATAGTAACCGTAGAAATTCCTCAACGAAAAGGCGATGCGATTCAATTCTCAAAAGACGAATTTATAAAACCTACTACTTCAATGGAAGGTTTATCAAAGTTACGTCCGGCCTTCAAAAAAGACGGAAGTGTAACCGCAGGAAACGCCTCAGGATTAAATGACGGAGCTTGCGCAACAATCATTGCATCAGAAGAAGCTGTAAAAAAATACAACCTAAAACCATTGGCTCGAATAGTAAGTTCATCGGTAGTAGGAGTAGAACCAAGAATCATGGGAATTGGTCCAGTAGAAGCCACCAAAAAAGCACTAGAAAAAGCCAATTTAACATTAGATCAAATCGACATAATAGAATTAAACGAAGCTTTTGCAGCACAAAGTATAGCGTGCATTCGCGAATTAGGATTAAAAGACAACGATCCAAGAATAAATCCAAACGGTGGCGCAATCGCAATCGGACATCCATTAGGAGTTACCGGTGCAAGAATAGCCTATTCAGCAGCCTTAGAATTACAACTAACAGGAAAACGATACGCATTAATCACAATGTGCATCGGCGTTGGACAAGGCTACGCCGCAATTATCGAACGCGTAGCTGAATAGCCGTTGGCTTTAGCCAATGGAAAAAATGGAAAAAATGGAAAAAAATGAAAAAAAGATATTTATTTTAATATAAAAGCTCCGTGGGAGCGACATATTGGTAATATGAACAAAACACAACATTACGTACAAGGAAAATGGACGTCAGCAATAGGAGAAGGAAAACCTTCTTTTGATGCAGTAACAGGAGAATTCATCGCAGAAACTTCTGTTGAAGGATTAGATATTCCAGCCATTTTACATTACGGAAGAACCAAAGGCGGTGAAAAACTTCGCAAAATGACCTTCCAAGAACGTGGCAATATGATTAAAAGTTTGGCGATGTATTTAACCAAACGAAAAGAAGCTTTTTATGAAATCAGTTACCGAACCGGAGCAACTCGCGTCGATTCGTGGATTGACATCGAAGGTGGATTCGGAAATTTATATGCCAATGCATCATTACGAAAATTATTCCCAAACCAATCCTATCACGTTGAAGGCGATCCAATCGATTTGTCAAAAGGCGGACGATTTATGGCGCATCATATTTTGGTTCCTAAAAAAGGAGTTGCCATTCACATAAACGCTTTCAACTTTCCAATTTGGGGAATGTTAGAAAAATGTGCGTGCAATTGGATGGCCGGAATGCCAGCAGTTGTATTGCCAGCGCCAGTTACAGCCTATTTAACCGAAGCTGTTGTACGAGAAATTATTGCATCAAATATTTTACCAGAAGGTGCATTGCAATTAATTTCAGGAACTGCTAGAAATATTTTCGATACTGTTGAAAGCCAAGACGTAATCACATTTACAGGTTCGGCAACTACAGGAAGATTACTAAAAGCACATCCAAGATTAATACAAGAATCAGTTCCGTTTACAATGGAAGCCGACTCATTAAACGCATCAATTTTAGGAGAAGATGCCGTTCCAGGAACTCCAGAATTCGATTTATTCATCAACCAAGCACGAAGCGAAATCACAGTAAAAGCAGGACAAAAATGTACAGCAATTCGTCGTATGATTGTTCCAGAAAAACTGATGGATGATGTGCAATCTGCTCTTTCAAAATCATTAGATAAAGTTTCAATCGGTGACCCAAGATTAAAAGAGGTTCGAATGGGTGCCTTGGTAAGTAAAGACCAAGTCGATGTTCTAAAAGGAAGAGTACAAGAATTATCAAAATCTGCCAAAATTGTGTACGGCGATTTAGAAAAAACCAACATAATCGGAGCCGATGAAAAAGGAGCTTTCATTAGCCCAGTTTTACTTCGCGAAGACAATCCATTCCAAAATGTAGTAGTTCACGAAACCGAGGCATTTGGACCAGTTTCTACGATTATGCCTTATAAAAACCTTGACGAAGCTATCGAATTAGCTCAAATGGGTAAAGGTTCATTAGTATCGTCAATAGTTACAAATTCAGACGAAATTGCTAAAGAATATGTAGTAAACGCAGCATCACATCACGGTAGAATTTTAGTTTTAAATCGTGAAAATGCCAAACAAAGTACAGGTCACGGTTCGCCATTGCCATTATTGGTTCACGGTGGTCCAGGTCGCGCTGGTGGCGGAGAATAAATGGGTGGCGTTCGCGGAATTAAACATTATATGCAACGTTGCGCAATTCAAGGTTCGCCAACAACTTTAACCGAAATCACAGGCATTTATCAGGCGAATTCAGCTTATAAAGAAATCACGCAACATCCATTTCAATACCATTGGGAAGATATCCAACCCGGAATGTCATTGCGAACGCACAACCGAACTGTTACCGATACCGATATTATCAATTTTGCAAATATCACTTGGGATCATTTCTACGCACATACTGATATTACATCACTTGACGGAAGTATTTTCAAAAAACGAACCGCTCACGGCTACTTCATTTTAGCAGCAGCAGCAGGTTTGTTTGTTTATCCAAATAAAGGTCCAGTTGCGGCAAATTACGGATTGGAAGAATGTCGTTTCTTGCGACCAATTTATCACAACGATACGGTTTATGTACGTTTAACGTGTAAACAAAAAGTCGATAGAGATGTAGCTTCAGCCGAACATCCAAGCGGAATTGTAAAATGGTTTGTAGAAGTTTTTGACACAGAAAACGAATTGGTAGCAGTAGCAACGATTCTAACAATGGTTCAGAAAAAACAAGAAATTTTCGTAGAGATGACCGATGAAAAGATAGCTGAATGCATTAATAAACTAACCGGAAATTCAAAACCAAATTGGGGAATTCTAACGCCGCAACACTTGTTAGAACATTTGGAAGAAGGCTACCGAATCATGTCGGGTGAAATTCAAGATTTCGAAATTGCAACTCCTGAAAAGATTTTGGATAAAGTCCATAATTCGTTATACAATTACGATAAATTTCCAATGGGAACCAAGTTTCCAACAATGAGAAAAGACGAATTGGAAGATTTAATCCATCCCGATTTTGAAACAGCCAAAACCAAATTTTTCGAAGCTAGAGAAAATTATAAAAACTATTTCAAAGAAAATCCAGAAGCCGTTCTAAAGAACATGGTTTTCGGAGAAATGAATAAATACGCGTCTTATTTATTAGAAAGAAAGCATTTGAACCATCACTTTGAACAATTTGGATTAATTTAAAAATGAAGAACTTAGCGAACCTTGCGAAAACCTCACGACTTTGCGGTTAAATAAAAATATGGAAGCATACGTAAAACAAAACATACAAAACAACATCGCCACCATCGAGTTTTTTCATCCAGAGCAAAACTCGTTACCAAGCGATATTTTAGCACAACTAGCCAACACAATTACAGAAGTTGGAAATAATTACGATGTAAAAGTAATCATCCTAAAAAGTGGTGGCGAACGAACTTTTTGTGCTGGAGCAAGTTTTCAAGAACTAATTTCAATCAACGATGCAGCAACCGGAAAAGTATTTTTCTCAGGATTTGCGAACGTAATCAACGCCATGAGAAAATGTCCAAAATTCATAATAGGACGCATTCAAGGAAAAACCGTTGGTGGTGGAGTAGGAATAGCAGCATCAACCGATTATTGTATGGCAACCAAATTCGCAGCCATAAAATTATCAGAGCTAAACGTCGGAATCGGACCATTTGTAGTGTCACCAGCTATAGAAAGAAAAATGGGAGTTTCAGCAATGTCACAAATTGCAATCGACGCCAACACATTTTATGAGGCAAATTGGGCAAAAGAAAAAGGATTGTTCGCTCAAGTATTTGAAAATATAGAAGAAATGGACGATGCCGTTCAAAAATTCGCCGAACATTTATGCACCTACAATCCAGAAGCGATGACCGAAATGAAAAAAGTTTTTTGGAGAGGAACAGAAGATTGGGACAATTTATTAGCCGAAAGAGCAGCCATGAGTGGACGATTAGTATTGTCTGATTTTACAAAAGAAACGTTGAAGAAGTTTAAATAAGGTGGTAGGTTTTAGGAGGTGGGTATTAGGTTTGCTCCTTATCCTACAGCCTAAAACCTACAGCCTAAAACCTAAATAAATGGTATACGAATTCAAAGGGTTCATCCCAGTCATACACGAAAGTAGTTTTATCCATCCGCAAGCAGCGGTTACAGGTAATGTGATTATTGGAAAAAACGTTTATGTTGGTCCAGGCGCTGCGATTCGTGGCGATTGGGGCGAAATCATCATTGAAGACGGTTGTAACGTTCAAGAAAATTG
>CANHBE010000218.1 GCA_947458575.1 Flavobacteriaceae bacterium
ATATGCTCTGCTTTTATATCTACTACGAACAAGGCCGCTGGTAATCTTGACATATCAGCGATTGAACCTAGGTTTTTCTCTAATTTAGCACGAAGACGATCAACTTGCAAACGCTCTTTCTTAGACAAGGTCATGAATGTTCCGTCTTTCTTCATCTTATCAATAGAAGCCATTTTCTTAACGGCTTTACGAATAGTTACGAAGTTAGTTAACATTCCCCCTGGCCATCTTTCAGTGATGTAAGGCATGTTTGCGGCTTTTGCTTTGTCAGCAACGATGTCTTTTGCTTGTTTTTTGGTAGCAACAAATAAGATTTTTCTACCGGAAGCAGCGATTTTTTTCAAAGCTTCATTAGCTTCTTCAATTTTAGCTGCGGTTTTATATAGGTTAATGATGTGAATACCATTACGCTCCATATAAATATAAGGAGCCATATTTGGATCCCATTTTCTAGTCATGTGTCCGAAGTGAACACCTGCTTCTAGCAATTCTTTTACTTCTACTTTTTTTGACATTTTTTTGTACTAGTTTACGTTCTGTTGAATTAGCAATGTTCCTTTATCGCAATAAGCATTTTGCTTTTTCGAGATTGGCTTCATTTAGATGCTAAACTAATCTCCCGTAATTGGGACAACAACAACTTTGTTATTAATTTTAATTTTAATCCGATGTCTTGCTGAAAACCAACAAGACAGGCCATATTAACGTTTAGAGAATTGGAATCTTTTACGAGCTTTCTTCTGTCCGAATTTCTTACGCTCTACCATTCTTGGGTCTCTAGTCAATAAACCTTCTGGTTTCAAGATAGCTCTGTTTCCTTCGCCAACTTCACACATTACTCTAGCTAAAGCCATACGTACAGCTTCTGCTTGGCCTGTTGAACCACCTCCATAAACGTTCACTTTCACGTCAAAGTTGTTTGCGTTTTCTGTCATAGACATTGGTTGCAACACCTTGTACTGTAAAGTAGCCGTTGGGAAATAAGTTGCAAATGGTTTTTTGTTTACTGTGATTGTTCCTGTTCCTTCAGTAACATACACTCGTGCCACTGCACATTTTCTTCTACCAATTTTGTGAATTACTCCCATTACTTAAGATCGTTAAGGTTAACAGTTTTCGGTTTTTGAGCGCCATGTTTGTGCTCTGAACCAACAACAACATTTAAATTTCGGAAAAGTTCTGCTCCTAGTTTATTTTTAGGCAACATACCTTTTACCGCTTTTTCTACCAATAATGCAGGATTTTTTGATTGCATTACTTTGGCAGTCAAAGTTCTTTGTCCTCCTGGATAGCCTGTATGACGCATGTAAATTTTGTCATCCATTTTTGTACCCGTAAGGTTAATTTTTTCTGAGTTGATAACAATTACGTTATCCCCACAGTCCACGTGTGGTGTATAACTTGGCTTATACTTCCCTCGCAAAATCATTGCGACTTTAGAAGCTAGGCGGCCTAAGTTATGCCCATCAGCATCTACAACAACCCACTCCTTTTGTACTGTGGCTTTGTTGGCAGACATTGTCTTGTAGCTTAATGCGTCCATAATAAAATTTTAATTAAACATTCCATCCCCAATAAAGGGGTTGCAAAAGTACATTATTTTATTTTAAATACAAATACCTTTTAATCATTATTTTATAGATGATTTTTTACGCATAGTTTTGTGTAAAATACTGACTTTAGGGACCACACAGTTGTTAATATTCCAAAACGTTTCAATTTTTCCAAGTAGTTGTTGGTATTGTTTTGTTACTTTTACGCTTTAAATCCAAGATTATGAAATCGAAAGCCACCTTAAAACAAATTGCTAAAGAGCTTCATGTTTCAGTCTCTACTGTATCAAAGGCGTTAAACGATAGTCCCGAAATTAGTGAGCAAACCAAAGTTAAGATCCGTGAGTACGCGAAGCTAAAGAACTATAAACCCAATATTATAGGCTTGAACTTGAAGAATCGAAAAACGAAAACTATTGGTGTAATCATTCCAAATATTTTGAATCCGTTTTTTGCCAAAGTGTTTACCGGTATCGAAAAAGTAGCCGAAGAGAAAGGCTATAACGTAATTACTTGCATTTCAAACGAATCTTTGGAGAAAGAGGTTAGTACGTTAGAAGTTCTAAGCAACGGAACCATTGATGGTTTTATTCTGTCAATTTCTGAAGAAGCTCAAAAACTGAATGAATATAATCACTTCAAGGAGATCATCGCTGAGGGAACTCCGATTGTTATGTTTGACCGGATTTCCGACGAAGTGGCCTGCGATAAGGTTATAGTTGATGACTTTGACTCTGCTCATTATGCGACGCAGCACCTTATTGAGTCCGGGTGCAAAAAAATCGCACTTTTTTCAACTATTGACAACCTTAGTGTCGGAAAACTACGAGCGCAAGGTTTTCTCAAAGCACTTGAAGATCACAAAATGAAAGTCAACAAGAACTTGGTCATTCTTACAGATTCAGAAGCTGATTTTGATAAGAGTGCAAAAGCTTTGTTTGATGACCATAAGATTGATGGTGTTTTTGCTCTCGACGAGCATGCTTCTGTGACTGCAATCAAAATGGGATTGAAAAGCGGTTATAAGATTCCGGAAGAATTGTCAATAATTGGTTTTGCAGATGGTGTTTGGTCTCGCAGATTAACACCCAGTTTGTCAACTGTGAGTCAACATGGCCCCGAAATAGGTGAAGCTGCAGCAAAATTGCTTATCAATCGTTTGGAAAGTAAAGAAGAGGTGGAAGCAGATTTTCAGACGACGGTTATAAAAACTGAATTGAGACAAAGAGAATCTACCAGGAAACTGTCATAGAATTGAGAAAAACTATTGTCGATTTAACCTATTACTCTTTCCAACAGAAGAATTCGCAAAGCATCTTGAATTGCTGTTACAGCACTTTGGGATTTCTCCAGGAAATTAGTAAGAACTGTAAGACTTTTTTTGTTGTTAGAACTCCTCATGTTTTACAACCTACACTAAACAAATCAGTTGCCGTTTTCTTTTGTAAAGGCAAGTCTTTGAAAAAGTGGGAAGTACCTTTTCGATTTCATCTATTTATAAAATCTCTAAAACCCGATTATATTTTAGTACATGGGTTTGGAAGTGCCCATTATTTGATTTTCCTAAAAGTACTTTGCTGGAATTCAAAAATCATTTTGCAATGCAATGGTTTTGCCTTGAAACCCAGCGGATTAAAGAAAGTGGTATACAAGATTGCAGATTTCTTCATTGATGGTTATTTGTTTACAGGAATGGGAAATGCTGCATTATGGTATGAAGATGGTGCTATTAGTAGATCAAAAGTATTCGAAGTCATGGAAGGGTCTACATATTTTAAAATTGACAGTAGCATTGAAAGAAAAGAGAAAAGCTATTTGTGGGTTGCCAATTTGTATTCGATGAAAGATCCGTTAACTGTACTGCGTGCTTTTGATGCTTTTTTGGCTTTTGATGCTGACGTTACTTTAACAATGATATATAAAGAAACTGATTTATTTGAAGAGGTGTCCGCGATAATTTCCTCTTCTGAAAGATTAAAGAAGGCAATAAATCTTCAAGGATTTGTTCCACATTCTGATTTGGAAGAAGTATACAATAAGCATCAGTTTTTTATTTCAGCTTCCCACCAAGAAGGTAGTGGATATGCACTTGTTGAATCAATGGCATGCGGTTGTGTGCCGATTGTTACAAATATTCCTTCACACCGATACATGACTGATGATGGGTATTGTGGATTACTTTTTGATCCGAGGAATGACCAGGAACTATTAGAACAGCTTATCTGCTCTCTGGAAATTGATTATAAGAATATCCAAGAAAAAGTCCGCGAACAGTTTGAAACTAAATTATCATTTAAAGCGATTGCCACTAAAGTAGAGGAAATTTTTTACACCTTGTAAAACGTGCGATAAATAGTCTCAATGGTATGTTCCATTTTGAAGTTTTCAATACGCTTATGAGTCAGAGGTTTTTCCAATAAACGATCAATCTGCTCCACCAATGCTTTTTTTTCGGTATTATAGTAAAAGTCGTCCTCACCAATGGGTTTATCAATTGCAATTGTGCTGACAACTTTACAACCGGAATATAGTGCTTCCTGAATTACCGCGCCACCACCTTCAAACTTTGATGTATGCAAAAATATTTTCGATTGACTCATGTAATTTAAAACAGTTGCTTGTGGCAGTCTACCGAGAAAGTGGATTTTATCGGTCAATCCTAACAACTTGACTTTTTCTTGAAGCATTGCCAATTCTTCGCCCTCACCGATTATAATAGCACGTATGTTTTTGTTCTTTAATTCTGAGATGATATCAATAAACAGACTGTAGTTTTTTAGGGCGCCTAGATTACCAACTCCCAAAATCGTATAGAGTCTTTCGCCTGTGTTTAACTGTGGAAACAAATTCCGACTAACAGCAACGTTCGCAATTTTTTGAATCCGAATATTATGATTAGCATAAAAAAATTTGCTTTGTTGCAATGACATCATTACAATTTGATGTGCCGGAATTCGCAAAAGCGCGATGTATTTATTGTCCTTTTTTACATCTTGTCCTTGCATCCAAACTGTGAGTTTGATCTTGAGCAAAGAACTAAGCACTTTTCCTACAAGTGCCGATTCTCGATACCAAAAGCATAAGATACCGTCATATGGATTTTGTCGGTGTAGTAAATTTCCCTTTAAAATTGCTTTGCATAAATAGGGAATTTGTTTCACGATTGATTTAAAATGGCTACCCATTGGATAGATAGTTACATTTCCAATCGAGTATTTGTTGGTTGAAAATGGATACATCAAACTAATCACGTCAATTTTGACGTCAGTGTTAGCTTCGAATTGTTGTGTAAATTGACTTATAAATGGGACAACATTATCTTCAGAATCATTCTTGGGAAAAATGGGTGTTATGAGGAGTAATCG
>CANHBE010000219.1 GCA_947458575.1 Flavobacteriaceae bacterium
AAACTATCGCCATAATGAGAAATAGAATACTCCAAACCTCGAACTCTCTTTTGAAAAACTTTGAATTTACTATCGGGTAAATCTGCCAAAATGGTTTGATACTCGTCGGTTAGTGTGCTAGAGGATGCTATTGTTATATATTTCTTCGACTTGCTTTTTAAAACTGATACATTAAAGGTATCGTCGTTCTCAAAATAAACCAACTCGTCAGCAGAAACTGCTTGTCCCAGTTTGTGCTTTAGAACTTTGTCTGATCGCAACGTTTTTTCGTCTTGCTTGGTATAGAAAATCGTTTTGTTATCATTGGCCCAAACCGCATTGCCGGTCGTCTGTTCGATTTTGTCTGCAAGTATTTCTCCGGTCGTCAGATTCTTGATTTGCAATGAATAAATTCTTCTGCCGATAACATCCGTACAAAAAATGGCCAATTGATTGTCATTGCTAACGCTAATACTACCCATTTGAAAAAACTTATGGTCTTTTGCCATCGCGTTACAATCGAACATAATCTCTTCTGGCGCACTTAAACTTCCTTTTTTTCTAGAATAGATCGGATAATCTTGTCCCTTCTCGAATCGTGTGATATAATAATAACCGTTGTACAAATACGGAACTGACTCATCATCTTCTTTAATGCGAGCTTTCATTTCCTCAAATAGGTTATTTTGAAAATCCTTGGTATGCGCTGTAGATGCGAGGTAATACTCATTCTCTTGGTTGAGATAGTCAATTACTTCTTTGTCTTCCCTATTGTTAAGCCAAAAATAATTATCGATTCTTACATCGCCGTGTTTTTCGAGTTTCTTGGGTTTTACCGGTGCTATGGGAGCTTTCAAATTTGACATTATTTCGTTTTTATTTTGAGTGTAAGCGGTCGCAAAAATAGCACAAAGGCAACAAACAAGGAGCGAATTTTTCATAGAGTTTTGATTGTTATTTTTCTTCAGCAATTTATTACTTTTGAGACTTACTAATTCTAAAAATTATCAACATGTTTGGAGACTTAATGGGTATGATGGGTAAAATGAAAGAAACCCAAGAAAAAGTAGCGCAAACCAAGAAAAGCTTAGACCAGATTTTTATAGAAGAACAGAGCGCTGATCAATTATTAAAAGTGTCTATTTCCGCCAATAATCAATTGAAAACAATAAATATTGATGATTCACTATTGGAAGATAAAGAGCAACTAGAAGACTATTTGATTCTTGTTATCAACAAAGCAATTGAGAAAGCGACAGCTGTGCATGTGGCAGAAATTGACAAAGTTTCAAAAATGGATCTACCGATGATTCCCGGAATGGAGGATATTTTTAAGTAACCTTTTCCGTTTAATAAATGGAAAAAACGATAGCAACTTAATTTGCAATTAATAATGGGACATTACAAAGCAACGTCAAGGAACTTAAAAAATTTAAGTTTGTCTATTGAGAATAAGAGTGTCGGAGAATTAATCTATCCAAAGTGGTATACTTTCAATGCAGAAATTACACTTCACGAAAAGGGTAAATACAGTCTAATCTCTACTGGATTTTGGGATGCTAAAATCGAACTTAGACAAGGAGAACTCACACTATTGAATTTCAAGATGGGGTGGAAAGGCATTCAAATACATACCTTTTATAATGGCAAAAGCGACCATTATTTGTTGCAACGCAAAGGATTATTGAACAGTAAATATGTTTTGCTTGATATCGATGAAAATGAATTAGTGACTGTTGAATGTGATTTTCAATGGAACAAACTTCATTATGATTACAATATTACAACGACAGGAGATTTTGATGATTTGGAAAACAAAGAATTACTGTTACTCACGATACTGCATGGCATCAATTACAATATGAATATGACGACAGTTGTAACAACCTAGCATTTTAAAATTTTAAAACTCCATTTTTTCCAAAGTTTCCAAAACATAAGAATGCATAACTTCTCTATAATCTAAATGAGTAACCATGCGCAATGTGTTTTTTGCTAACAGACTTATTGCAATACCCTTTTTTGAAAGCTTCTCAATCACTTGCTGGTCAGTTAGTTGAGAATGAACTGCGAAAACAACGATGTTAGTTTCGACCGGTTCAACCTTCGAAACCCATTCACACGAAGCCAATTTCGATCCCAGTTCTTTCGCTCTTCTGTGATCATCTTCTAACCTATTGATGTTATTTTGCAAAGCATAAATGCCAGCCGCCGCCAAGTAACCGGACTGTCGCATATTTCCGCCAAATATTTTTCGAATTCGCAACGCTCTCTTCATCGTCTCGGCATCTGATAATAGTACAGAACCGACGGGAGCGCCTAATCCTTTAGAAAAACAAACTGAAATGGTATCGAATAGTTCACCAAACTGCTTTGGTTGTTGCTTTTTTGCAATCAGGGCATTCCACAAACGAGCGCCGTCCAAATGATACTTTAGATTATGATCGGTACAAACTTGCTTAATCTTTCGCAACTCTTCTATTTCATAACAAGCGCCACCGCCTTTATTAGTCGTGTTTTCTATTCCGACCATTTTGGTGAATGGTGCATGATAGAACTCTGGATCGTTGATGCCATTTTTGACTTGTTCTGCATTGATCATTCCCCGATTACCGTCTAACAAATTAAAATTGACACCGCTATTAAACGAGGCGCCGCCTGACTCGTATAAATGAATATGCGACCATTTATCACATATTATTTGATCTCCCGGATTGGTGTTGAGTTTTATTGCTGTTTGATTTGCCATCGTCCCTGAAGGAAAAAAAAGAGCAGCCTCCATACCAAACAAGTCAGCCACCATTCTTTCGAAAGCGTTTACAGTCGGATCTTGTTTAAAAACGTCATCACCCACTTTAGCACTAAACATGGCTTGCAACATTTCTGGTGATGGTTTGGTGACTGTGTCGCTTATCAAATTAATTTCCATATCACGTTTGGATGGTTTACTTTTGTTTTCGAAAATCGGATATTTTATATTGTGGCCCTAGCCCCGATTGTAGTGAAAATCCTTTTTTAGAACCCTTTCAGAGTTTTGAACTCTGAAAGGGTTCTAAAAAAGATTGCAACGGAAAGCGGGAATAGCTCCTAAAAAATTATCGCCAAAAATAATTATAATTTATGACAACTACCGAACAAATAAAAGGTATTGTGGAACGCCTTGGTGCGTTGAGGAGGTATCTTTGACATTGATGCCAAACTGATCGAAATTACCAACGAAGAAGAAAAAACATTTGCGCCAGACTTTTGGAATAACCCGAAAGAGGCTGAACTGCTTGTTAAAAATCTGAGATCAAAGAAAAAATGGGTTGAAGATTATGAAAAAGCTGTGGCTTTAACTGACGAGTTGCAATTGGCTTTTGAATTTCATAAAGAAGGTGAACTTACTGCAGATGAATTAGATGAGCAGTACAATCTCACTGATACGTTTATAGAAAATATTGAGTTCAAAAATATGCTTTCAGATGAAGGCGATTCGTTGAGTGCCGTACTTCAAATTACTGCTGGAGCCGGCGGAACTGAAAGCTGCGACTGGGCGTCTATGCTCATGCGAATGTACATGATGTGGGGCGAAAAAGCAGGATACAAAATCAGAGAACTCAATTTTCAGGAAGGCGATGTAGCTGGAATTAAAACTGTGACCTTAGAGTTTGAGGGAGATTACTCTTTTGGTTACCTCAAAGGTGAAAACGGTGTGCATCGTTTGGTGCGTATTTCTCCTTTTGACAGCAATGCCAAGCGTCATACTTCATTTGCTTCGGTGTATGTTTATCCGCTGGTGGATGACAGTATTGAAATTGACATCAATCCGGCTGATATTGAAATTACGACTTCTCGTTCGAGCGGTGCCGGAGGACAAAATGTGAATAAAGTTGAAACAAAAGTGCAATTAGTGCACAAACCGACAGGCATTCAAATTCAATGTTCTGAAACACGATCACAACAAGATAATCGACAAAGAGCCATGCAAATGCTTCGCTCACAGTTGTACGAAATTGAACTCAAAAAGCAACAAGCACAACGCGCTGATATCGAGGCCGGAAAAATGAAAATAGAATGGGGATCTCAAATTCGCAATTACGTCATGCAGCCATACAAATTGGTGAAAGATGTCAGAACCGGTTACGAAACCAGCGATGTGGATGCAGTGATGAACGGCGAAATCGATGGGTTTTTGAAGGCTTTCTTGATGATGATGGGACAAAAAGAAGAATAAGAACCAATAGTTCAAATCCGTAAATAACTTCATAATTAGGTAATCTAGTTTGAATTTGTTTTATTTGAAATGTAAAACTCAAATCTCAATTTATGAAAACCTATTCGATCGCCGAAATCAATGAAATCCTGCAAGGCGTAATAGTTGGTGAAACAAATGTATTAATTACAGCTCCCGAACAACTGGACTTAGCCAAGGAAAATGAAATTTCATTTATTGGTCATAAAAAGTATGAAAAACTGTGGCAAAATTCGAAAGCTGCCGCTGCGATTGTCAATGAAGACATTTCTATCGAACCGGGAGAAAACCGAGTTTTTATAAAGGTGAAAAATGCAGACTTAGCGATGTCTCAAGTCCTAGAAATGTTTGCGCCTCCTACCCCACTTTTTTCCGTTGCTATTCATCCAACTGCTATCATTGACAAAAGTGCGACGATTGGAAATGGCGTTCGAATTGGCGCTGGAAGTTACATCGGTCCACAAGTGCAAATTGGTGAAAATACCACCATCTATCCCAACGTAACAATCTTAGACGAATGCACTATTGGCAAAAACACTGTTATATGGTCCGGAGCCGTTGTTCGCGAACGCTGTCATATTGGAAATGATTGCATCATTCATCCCAATGCTACTATCGGTGCTGATGGTTTTGGCTTCCGACCTTGTCCACAGCGCGGTTTGGCAAAAATTCC
>CANHBE010000220.1 GCA_947458575.1 Flavobacteriaceae bacterium
ACATTACAAAACAGAACATGAAACATATTTTACTTTTCCTGATTTGCTTCTCTTTTTCAGCTATCGCACAAGTCACTTCAACAGATGCCAACTCACCCATTCCGGCAGACAAAATTTATCGCTCACCGGATGTCGACGTAAAACCGCAGGTCAAAGACGGAAACTATACCCTATCAATGTTTATCAGTGAGAACTTTAAGTTTCCTCCGGCAATCAAAAACAAGAAAATAATCATATTTACCAACTTCATTGTGGAAAAGGATGGCTCCATGTCAGAAATCAAAGCGTTTAGCATCAATGTGAAAGATTTGATCAGTTCGAATGTTGAAAAAATTGCAACAGAAGAGCAAAAGATTAATGAAGCGGATCAGATTGAAACGATGAAAGCCGAAGCCGTAAGAGTTCTGAAATTATTTAAAGGTCAATGGGAATCAGCCGTAAAAGGAGGAAATCCTGTTCGCTGTTCCTATAATTACCCAATCCATTTCAATATTGAATAAACTCAAGATATTGCTGTGTTTTCAATAGTAAAAAAGTACAAAGAGAGTATCTACTTCGGCTTAGCCCTAGCGATGCTCTTTTTTATTTTGAAGTCTTTGGAGTATAAGTTCTTAATCGTTGGCAGTAATCTACAAATGTATATTCTTTTGATTGCCATACTTTTCACAGCCATCGGAATGTACCTTTCCCTTCAATTGAATAAACCAAAAGTCGATGAATTAGTGCTTGAAAAAAAGGTTTATGTCGATAACCACTCAGAATTTGAAATCAACCATCGTGAAATTGCGGAGAGAAAAATCAGCAAACGTGAATTAGAAGTATTAACGCTTATTGCAGCAGGAAAAAGCAATCAAGAAATTGCTGAACATTTGTTTGTTTCTGTACCCACTGTAAAAACACATTCTGCGAATTTATACGATAAACTTGCTGTCAAGAGACGCACGCAAGCTGTCGAAAAAGCCAAAAACCTGAGGTTGATTCGCTAATACGAAAGACTGATTATTGTAAAATCATCCTAAAGTATGAATGAAGAACATTTTAGTTTTTCAACATTTGCAATGAACTTAATCTTATCACTATGAAGAAAACAATAATAATTTATGGATTAATTGCCGGATTCATTACCACTGTAATGATGGTTATTTCGACAATCATTCACAACCAAAATCCAGATTCTAAAGGAAGTGAGATCATCGGTTTTACCGGAATGTTTGTGGCCTTTATCTTTATCTTTCTCGGCATCAAGAACTATCGAGACAAACAAAATCAGGGCGTGATATCATTTGCCCAAGCATTCAAAATTGGATTCTTAATTTGCCTAATTGCATCAACAATGTATGTTTTCACTTGGATGGTCGAATGTCATTTTTTCTTTCCTGATTTCATGGAAAAATACGCCGCACACGCTATTGAAGAAGCGCGAAAGAGCGGCATCAGCGCAGCGGAACTGAGTAAGACAAAAGAAGAAATGAATAATTATTTAGAATACTACAAAAATCCTCTGTTAAGAATGCTCCTAACTTATATGGAAATTCTTCCAATTGGAATTGTAATCGCCCTGTTGAGTTCTTTAATTTTGAAAAAGAAATAAAAAAAACTCCAACAGCTGTTGGAGTTTTTTTTTGGGGTATTACTCTCGTGTAAAGATAATTTCAGCACCTTGTTGAAGTTTGACTTCTGTTTTGGCTTCATTAAATTGAAATTCAATTCCGTAGGCGGAAAACGTAAAACGGTCCTTTCCTGCTGACTCAAGTGTTATTGGTTCTTGACCCGTTGCCGTTACAACCAATCCGTTTTCACCATCAGAAAAAACCAATTTGATTGGGATTTGCTTGCTTGAAAAAGTTCCCAAATAAGGATCTAAAATAACATCTTGTTCTAATTGGTTTTTACCTGCAATCCACTTATTGTTTTCAGCATTATAATCCGGGAAATTCTGATCAGGATCGATGGTTACACTCTCGATTTCCTCAAATATTGATGGCTTTATTGTCCACGAAGTATTGCGCATCCAAACTTCAACCGGAAGATTCAATCGCGTTGATTTACCGCTTTTGGTCTTAAATTCTATAACCACAGGCATCGCCATTTTATCTAAATTGTCAATAGTAAGAACCATACCTTTGCTTGGGTCATTCTTGATATACTTGAGCGTTCGAATACTTTGATCTAACCTCCAATTATTGATAAACCAACCTCTCCAAAACCAATTTAGATCTTCACCACCCACGTTTTCCATGGTGCGGAAGAAATCGTCCGGGGTCGGATGCTTGAACGCCCAACGTTCAATATAAGTTCTGAAAGCGTAATCGAATCGCTCTTCTCCAAGAATTTGTTCACGCAACATGGTCATTCCTGCTCCTGGTTTGTAATAAGCAAGTAAACCAATATTTTCTTCTTTCATGTTATCAGGAGAGCTCATAATAGGCTCTAATTTTGGATCGGTCAGAAAAGTCCCGGTTTGATTCATATTCTCTTTACGAGCTTTGTATTCCCCGTTGTTGAAATCTGCTGAACTCAGCGAATTAATAAAAGTGTTAAACCCTTCATCCATCCAAGCAAACAATCTTTCATTTGAACCTACTATCATAGGAAACCAACTGTGACCAAACTCGTGATCGGTAACTCCCCATAAGTCAGCTCCTTTAGATGAATAGTGGCAAAAAACTATTCCCGGATACTCCATTCCTCCTTCATTACCTGCAACATTTATGGCTGCTGGATAAGGATATTCGAACCATCTTTTTGAATAATTTTCGATTGAGGATTTTGTATATTCTGTAGATCGACCCCATGCTTTGTCTCCGGCACTTTCGATAGGATACGCAGAAATCGCAAGTGACTTTTTACCACTTGGCAAATTAATTCTCGCAGCATCAATGACAAATGCAGCGGAAGATGCCCACGAAACATCTCTCGAATTCTTCATCTTAAACTTCCATGTCAAACGTGATTTTCCTACTGGTCGTGATGTCGCGTTAGTCACTTCATCTGCACTCCGAATCGCAACTGTCTGATCACTCTGCTTGGCTTGTGTCCATCTTTTAATCTGTTCAGGCGTATAAACTTCAGCGGAATTGGTCAATTCACCCGAGCATACCACGATATGATTTGCCGGAGCAGTAATAGACACATCAAAATCACCATATTCCAAGTAAAACTCTGCGCCGATATACGGATTGGTATTCCAACCTCTTACATCGTCATAAACACACATTCTAGGATACCACTGTGCAATGGTGTATATTTTGCCGTTTTTTGTATCTAAGATTCCTGTTCTGTCCGAACCGTATTTTGGGCAGATATATGAAAAATTAATCTTAATCTTTATTGATGCCCCATTACCTTTCAAACTTTGTGGTAATTTCACTTGCATTCTTGTGTCGACAATTGAAAAAGCAAGCTCCTTTTCTACTGTTTTCCCATTAGCAGTAGAGAGAATAGAAACTGAACTGATTTTGAATCCTCCATCGAATTTCTCTCCCTTTGTGCCGCCTCTACTTCCGCCGGACCCAATGATAGCATTACCACGCGAATCAGTTTTGAAGGCATTCTGATCTAAATGCATCCACAAAAAGTTTAGCGCGTCTGGACTGTTGTTGGTATAATTTAGAATTTCTGTGCCGGAGATTTCGTCTGTTGTTTCATTTAGTTGAGCTGTTAGTTGATAATCAGCCTTATTTTGCCAGTATTTTGGACCAGGTTGACCACTAGCCGAGCGCGTATCTGTTCCGTTCTTTGAATAAAAATCAGTTCCAAAAGCATCATTATAATTGTACTTCGTAGTGGGTGGATTTTGCTGAGCACTTACAACGAGGCACGAGAACAGGAAAATTAATAAAACGGTGGCATAAGATTTAATTCGTATCATAGTATTAAAATTACAATTAAAAAAAACATCAGTCTTGAAAAGAAAAATTTGTTACAATTACTAAATAGGATTAAAGAAAAGAACCTGAAAAACAAACCAAATTTGTCCTCAACATGTGTCATTTCCATATGCTAAAGTTTAATCTGAGTTTATTGGTTTGAATCAAAGAACGCCAATCAATAAAAAGCACTGCACCTAAGAAAAACACCCCGAAAAGTAGACCGAGAGTCGAATCCCATTTAAAAGAACCGCTAAGCATTTCAGTCGCTCGTTGCGCGCCATATTTTCCGAAATAGACCAGAAACGAGTCGCTTATAAATTTTCCTACAAAGAAAGCCGGAATAATGTATATTGGTCTGACCTTAGCCATTCCTGCCGCTACAAAAAGTGGTGTAGTTGGCAATGGAAGAAGTGAATAAGCGATGATCACCAATTGACTCTTCCACATATTACTTTCCATTATTTTACCGAGATACTGCACATCTTCATTCTTTTCAGGTTTGAATATTTTTCGGGCTAACAGTGGAATATATAACGTAAGAACATATCGACCTAGAATAGAGCCAAAAACACCAAGCACGATGACAATCCAAATATTCAAATCAAATAATATTTGAAAAAATACCATAATCGTAAAAGCCGGTGGCGATGGAAAAGGCACAACATCAAAAAGAAAAGCTCCGATAAAAACCAGAAAATATTGCCACCACATGTTACAAAATTGACAAATTAAAAAAAAACAGAAATCAATTGGCGATAGTCTTATCGTTTTACAACTTTATATAGTACAATTTTATCTGAAGTCACAGCGCTAAGAATATAAATGCCACTTGATAAAAAACTAAAATCTTGATTTTCAACATCTTTTCCTTTATAAACAATTTGACCATTGGCCGTTGTAAGAAGATAATCTGCATCAGACAACTGCTGTATCAACTTGAATTTATTTTCAAAAGGATTTGGATAAACTGCATTGCTTTCGCCGTTTTCAAA
>CANHBE010000221.1 GCA_947458575.1 Flavobacteriaceae bacterium
ATGAGTGCTTTCCTCAAATTAAGAATCTCAAATAAAAGGCAAAGAACGCCGAGTGCAATGATAGCTATTAATGTATTCATTTTTTTATTTGACAGTTATCGGTTGATGTGAACTAAGATATTTTTCAGACTTGGTGTAATCAAATCAGTAATTGGTTTCGAATACAATCCGAAAAAGAATAAAACACCAATAATGATTGCTAATACAAGTGCTTCATTAAAAGTGATGTCGTGAAATGTCTTCGTATTGGTTTCACCTAACATCACCTGTTGGAACATTTTCAACATATAGTATGCTCCTAAGATAATTGTGGTTCCTCCTAAGATTGCAAATCCAAGGTTTACTTGAAATAGACTGTACAATACTGTAAATTCTCCAACAAAGTTAAACGTTGAAGGCAAGGCAACAGAAGCTAAAACCAGAAGTAAGAACATGGAGGTGAACTTTGGACTCTGAGAGCGGATGCCACCCATATCAGCAATCTGACGGGTTTCATATCTTCTGTGTATAATTTCAGCAGCGAAGAATAATCCAACAACAACGAAACCATGTGAAATCATCTGTAAAACTGCGCCGCGCAAACCATCTAATGTCAAAGTGTATGCTCCAGCAGCGATAAGTCCAACGTGTGCTAAGGAAGAGTACGCCAATAGTTTCTTCAAATCTTTCTGACGCAAGGCTACAATCGATCCGTAAATTACGCCGGCAATACTCAATCCGATGAATAAGAACTGGTAACTTTTTGCTCCCAATGGTGCGATAGGTAACTGCCAACGGATGACACTATACAATCCCATTTTGAGCATAATACCCGAAAGCAACATGGTCCCAATGGTTGGGGCTTTTTGATAAACCTTCGCCTGCCAAGTGTGAAATGGGATGATTGGTATTTTGATAGCATAAGCTAAGAAGAATGCGAGGAATATCCAGAATTGTTGTGCACAAGACAAACGCAGTTGATATAGGTCTTCCAATAGAAAACTTCCGGCTTGCCAATACAAATAGATAAAACCAGTAAGCATAAATAGTGATCCACCAAGGGTATAAATGAAGAATTTCACGACTGCTTTCTTTCGATCTTCAACATCGCCATTGCCCCAAAGCAATGCAATAAAGTAGATTGGAATTAAGGCCAACTCCCAGAAAATATAGTACAAGAGTCCATCGGCTGCCAAGAAAGTTCCAGCCATGGCAAACGACATAAAAAGGACTAAGCCATACAATGCTTTCGCGTTTTTGAAGGAATTCTCAAACCCTGACAGAATAATGAGTGGCGTCAAAGCCGTTGTGAGAAGCAGCATGGTTAAAGAAAGACCATCTGCTTTAAGTGAAAAAGAGATATTTGGATTGCTAATCCAACCTGAAAAGAAATCGATATTCTGTCCGGATTGAAATAAAGTCAATAAATAAATCGACAGCCCGAATGAAGCTAAGCTAAAAAGTAGTGCAACTTTGGAAGCCAGTTTATCTCCAGAGACATAAGTGACCAAAGCGCCAACTAAAAGTAAAATTAATACGTGAGTACTATCCATTAGATATAATTTATTGAGCTAAAAACAAGTAGGATATCAATCCAATTACTCCTAAGACAAAAGCAAAAAGATAAAGTCCAATATTTCCATTGTGTAATTTTCTTCCTTGAGCACCCAATTCGATGGTCACTTTCCCTAATCCGAATATGAATCCGGACACAGCCATTTCAATGTAATCTCGGAAGAAACGAGACAGAATGTTGATTGGCTTAACAAATATGGTATCATAGAATTCGTCGACGTAATATTTGTTATAAAGAACCTTTGCGAATCCCGTGATTTTTGAATCTTCCTCCGGTACATTATTTTGTTTGATGTATTTAGAGTACGCAATACCAATACCGATAAATGCACCTGCCAATGCGATACCCATCAACATATATTCTGTAGTACCTAATACATGTTCCTCACCTGTTTCCGGGAAAAGCGGTGCCAAATAATGATGAAGCCAAGTGCTACCGGGCAAATTAATCAACCCACCAATTGCAGCAAGAATTCCCAAGATGATTAAAGGAAAAGTAATAAGCGCGGGACTTTCGTGTAAATGGTGTTTTTGTTCTTCGGTACCTCTAAATTCTTTGAAGAATGTCAGATACATCAAGCGGAACATATAGAATGCAGTTAAAATCGAAGCAAAAGATCCAATCACCCACAGTGCAATGTTATGATGGAAAGCGACCATTAATATTTCATCCTTTGACCAAAATCCGGCAAACGGAAATACTCCGGCAATAGCCAACGATGAAATCATCATGGTCCAAAAGGTAATTGGCATTACTTTTTTCAGTCCGCCCATATTTCGCATGTCTTGTTCGCCATGAAGTGCATGAATGACCGAACCGGACCCAAGAAACAGACAAGCTTTAAAAAACGCATGAGTGATAACATGGAAAACAGCAACTTGGTATGCGCCTAGTCCTAATGCGAGGAACATCAAGCCCAATTGAGAAACAGTTGAATACGCTAAAACTTTTTTAATGTCATTTTGTAGTAAGCCAATGGTTGCAGCGACCAAAGCTGTAGTCGCGCCGACAATCGCAATAATATTTTGAACAAAAGGAGTGAGATCGAATAAGAAATTTAAGCGGGTAATCATGAAAATACCGGCTGTTACCATGGTAGCAGCGTGAATCAATGCAGAAACAGGAGTTGGACCCGCCATTGCATCAGGGAGCCAAGTATATAGCGGTATTTGAGCAGATTTTCCGCAAGCTCCAATAAATAGAGCCAAAGCTGCAGCAAGAATCCAAGGAGAGTCCTGAGCTGAAACCGACGACAAATCGCTTTTTAAAGTCATGAAATCTACCGTCGAGAAAAGGGCGCCCAAAATAAATATTCCGATGAGCAAACCTAAATCACCAATTCTGTTCATGATAAAAGCTTTCTTGGCAGCATCATTATATTCTTGATTTTTATACCAAAACCCAATCAATAGATAGGAGCAAAGACCAACACCTTCCCAACCAATAAACATGACAAGTAAATTGCTACCCACAACAAGGGTAATCATGAAGAAGACAAATAAGTTCAGGTAGGCAAAGAAAGTGTGCATCTTTTCATCATCGTGCATATAACTTATAGAATACAAATGAATCAAGGATCCAATTCCGGTTACAAACAACAACCACAACAAAGACAGCTGATCGAGCAGCATTCCGAAGTCGACATTAAAATGACTAATTTGAATCCAATCAAATAAAGAGATAACAATGGGCTTCTGAGATTGGTTTACTTGCATAAATAAAACCAGTGTTATCGCAAAAGAAACCACCACTGATACTGTTCCAATGGCACCAGAGAGGGTTTTTCCCATCGATTTCCCGAAGAAAACATTGATCAGGAAGCCTGCAAAAGGAGCTAAAACTAAGACTAAAGCTAAAGTAGTATCCATAGTATATTATCCTTTTAAATTTTTTAGATTATCAATATCAATGGAGCCCAGATTCCTGAAAATAGAAACCAAAATAGCGAGACCCACCGCGACTTCAGCTGCTGCTACTGCCATAGAGAAAAACACGAAAACCTGTCCTTGAGCATCCTGATGGTAGGTCGAAAAAGCGACAAATAATAAGTTGACCGCATTCAACATAATTTCAATCGACATAAATACGATAATGGCATTTCGTCGGTACAAAACACCAAATACCCCAATGCAGAACAAAATCACACTGAGGAAAATATAGTTTTCGATACCAATTTGATTTAAAATATTATTCATTGGTTTTTCCTGTTTTTTCTTTTTTAGACAACAATACTGTTCCAATCATGGCTACTAATAGTAGGATGGAAGCGTATTCGAACGGAACCATATATTCATTCAATAACACTTTTCCTAGGACCTGAATCGATTGGTAATCTTCACCTGTTGTGATATATTCACCCACAATCGGTTTTGAGTTGATGAAAATTGCTATCAAAACCAAACACATTAAACAGAAAAGGATCACCGCTGCCCATCTCGTAACACGCGGTTTGTGCACTTCATTCTCCTTATTTAAGTTCATCAACATAATCGTAAATAAGAACAAAATCATAATCGCTCCCGAATAGACAATGATATGAACCAATGCGAGAAACTGTGAATTCAATAATAAGTAATGACCTGCAATAGTAAAGAAACAAATGACCAAATAGATGGCAGAGTGGATCGGATTCTTGGTAAATATGGTTAAGAACGCAGTGGCAAGAGTAACCGCCGCTAATACACAAAAAAGGATAAGTACTATCGACATTTAGTTAGCGTTTTTAAGTTGAGCGTTTTTCATCGCCATATCCAATGGCATTACCAGTTTATCTTTCCCGAAAATAAAATCTTCGCGTGAGTAGTTCGATGGCACAAGTACTTTCGATTCGGTGAGATAAATGGCGTCTTTCGGACAAGCTTCTTCACATAAACCACAAAAAATACAACGCAACATATTAATTTCGTAAATAGATGCATATTTTTCCTCACGGTACAAGTGCTTTTCATCAGGTTTGCGCTCAGATGCTACCATGGTGATGGCTTCCGCCGGACAAGATAAGGCGCATAATCCACAAGCTGTACAGTTTTCTCTTCCTTGTTCATCGCGCTTAAGCATATGCTGGCCACGATAAACCGGACTCATAGTACGCACTTGCTCAGGATACTGAACAGTGACCTTGCGAGAAAATAAGTGTTTAATCGTAATAAATAATCCCTTGATAATAGCAACCAAATAGAGTCGCTCCAAGAAAGTCATTTCCTTATTGGAAACCAACTTCTTACGTCCCGATAAGGATATTGATTCTAATGAAATCATGTTTTTTATTTTTAATAATTCGAAGCTTTATCC
>CANHBE010000222.1 GCA_947458575.1 Flavobacteriaceae bacterium
ATAAAGAAAGTTTGTGGATGCATATCAATGAATTAGGCAATAATCGATTTAAGTATCTTGTTGAACAGTTTCGTCCGGGATCGGTTTATCATTGTGACAGCTTAATTGTCGACGGAAAAGTGCTTTTCAGTATTACATCAAAGTATTTGGCAACACCTATGGAGATTTCGCAAGGTGGCGGCATTTTTAGAAGCGCAAACATCACGTATAATTCTGAAGATGACAAAGCCATTAAGAAGATAAATGAGCAGGTGATTAAGGGATTTGGACTAAAACACGGAGCGGCGCATTCTGAGTATATTAAATGCAACGAAGACGATAAGATTTACTTTTTGGAAACATCTTCAAGAGTAGGAGGGGCACACTTGGCAGAAATGATTGCTGCTGCGTCTGATATCAATTTATGGGAAGAGTGGGCAGCGATAGAGAATGCTTTGGTGAAAGGCATCGATTATAAGTTACCTAAAGTGCGAAAAGACTATGCTGGAATTGTATTGACATTATCAAAATTCGAACATCCGGACTTATCATCATTTGCAGATCAAGAAGTTTGCTTTAGAGTACCATTGGAGTATCACGCAGGTTTGATAGTGAAGTCGGAAAAGCAAGAGCGCGTGCTTCAACTGCTCGATGATTATGCTGACCGCTTGGTTAAGGATTTTGCAACAGTGGTTCCTCAGGCAGAGGTCAAAAATCTACATTAAAGAAAGAGAAGTAATGTCATATAAAAAAGCAAAGACCTTCTGTCTTGGCCTTTGCTTTTTTTTATCAAATTATTTTTCAAATAAACCCAAAGTACCGCCGACCCAGTCTTTGTCTTTGTTATATTTCACGCCAATCATTTCGCCTCGGCTGAGACGAACCAAATTACATAACAACGTAGGTTCGTCATCTTCTTTTTTCCAGACACATAAGACTCGAACTTCTGCCTTCACTTTTCCGTCTGGAGCCTGCAAAATAGGCACATAATTTACTTTCTTCTGTAGAATATAGAGTTCTTTTTCAGTCACTGCTTCAATATCTTCCCTTTTAACATGAAAGATAACACCCGAACCTGAGAAGGAAAACAACGGCTTCAACACATAATTCTCTAAATCGGATGGAATTTCCTTCAACTCGCTGAGCAACGTGGTTTCGATAAAGTATTCACCACGCAGCATAGGCAAGATGAATTTACTGATTCTAAAAAACCAATTCGGATGACCTGCCCATTCAACATCCAAATCATCTGAAAAGGAAAAATTCATTTTGAGATCAGTCCTTGCTTCTAATTCATCAAAAATCACGCGGTTGTATATTCGCTTAACCAAAATCAAAGCACCGTTTTCATTTTTATAGAATAATTGTTTATCCTTCTTGATCAACTCCGTCACACAAACAATTGGAATTCCGATATCTCGACGACAATAGTAAAAGTCGATTTTGGTATTCTGCTTCTCAGGCTCTATTTCTAAAAGAATAACATTTTCTTTGGTATGCTTGTTACAGATTACTTCCTCGATGAGTTGCAGATATTCATTCTGACTGAGATCATTGATAAATGGCGTCAAATCTTTTAGAAAAGGATAGTACTTTTTAAACTTATCATACAAAACAAACTGGTAATTGAATAATGAGGGAAATCCCTGTATTTCAATGAGTTTGGGTAGAATTTTACCGCCTTCCTCGCAGATACCAAAATCAATAGCCAAGAAAGTGGTGTGTTCATCTTCATTCGGCACTTTAGTATTCAATTCAAGAGATTTTTCAGTGAGTTGTTTGAAGTTATCTTGTTTGATTAACTTGATAACATCTGCGCAACCGTCTAGCAATTGTGCCTTTAGCTCTTTGGAGATAAAGAACGGCGTCTCTGCCATTCTGAATGTTGGCATATACTGAAAATCGGCTGCAATATCGTCTTGAAAATCTTGGTATTTCTGAGCAGTAAAACTGTCATTAAACAATTGTCTGTATTTTGAAATCATTGTATGTCAATTGATAAAATGGTCGATAAAGCGCTTAATGTGCGCCATGAAGTTTTTCTGATGTCAACTAGGAACTAATTAGAGAGAATCTTCTTAGTTTTCAAGATGTCATTAATGGCAATCCGCAAAAAATTGGGAATAATAGTCTCATTTGTCTTGTAGATTTTGTCTTCATCTAATAGGTCTTCAAGCATATTTCTGAATTTCTTACGACCTTTCAAAATGATGATTTTTTCCCTTGCTTCTGCTTTTTTCAAATTGGCAATAAAACTAAGTGGATCGGCTTCAGGGTGAAACTGTGTTCCCACAAAATAAGGTGTAAATCTCACCGCCATAATAGCGCGTTCAAATTGCACATGGTCTCGAATTTTTTCCAATGAAATGATCTTAGCGCCATGGTCAGAAAATACGCTTAGCTTGGGTTGAACTACTTGGTAATCTCTCGAATCTACAGCGTAAAACGGGTCTGCAAGTCCTTCAAATATTGGGTCATTATAACCCTCTTTGGTTTTGTGAACAGTCATCACGCCAAAGGAAGTGTCATTGCGCTTCGTGATTTCTGCAAGCCCAAAATGTTTACACGCCATTTGAAAAGAATGACAGATGAATAACACATGTTTCTTTATCTCATTTTCTTCATTCCAAGCGTTAAGATCGTCGATGAACTGATAATAACTTTTGTCCCAAATTCCGTCACCTTCTAGCGGATTTCCGGGTCCACCGGTAGAAATGTAAATATCAAAATCTTTAATTTTTGGGAATTCAGACTTTCGGCGAACATCAAAAATCTTTAAACTTAGTATATGATTGAAGCGGTTTATGATATCGATTATACAGCGCATGCCTTGATTTGGCTCACCATTATACATATCTAAAATGGCTACTCTTATAGTATGTTCTTGCATATTCTTAGGTTAAATAGAGAAATTGGTCCCACAAATATATAATTATTTCAATTACAATCCCTTAGTAAACTCAGAAGTTATAAAATCAACCACTTGAGATAAGTCTCTGGTTTGATTGAAAACTGCCAATTGTTTATCAGCACCAGTGCCGTTTTTCATAATTTCATACGCGTAATTGATATGATCGCGACTGCCTAATTCATCCACAACATCCTCAATAAAATCCAACAGCTCACCAATGAGCAGTTTTGTTTCTACTTCTTTTTGTAAACCAAAATCAATCATGTTGCCATCAATACCATATCGCGCAGCTCTGAATTTATTCTCTTTGATCAATGCAATTCTATAGATATTGTAGCTCATATTGTGCAACGTTAATTTATATAATTTGGCTACAACGGCCTGTATAATAGCTACGATGCACATCGTTTCTTTTACAGTCAAACTCATATCACAAATTCGGAATTCTATAGTGTCGTAAAAAGGATGTAAACGCAAATCCCACCAAATCTTCTTCGGATTATCAATGCAATTGGTTTTCACTAATGTTTCCAGAAAATTGTCATAAGAGGCAACAGAATCAAAATATTCCGGTAAACCGGTTCGAGGAAACTTGTCGAATACTTTGGTTCTAAACGACTTGTAGCCGGTTTGTCTGCCTTCCCAAAAGGGCGAGTTTGTCGACAATGCGAAGATGTGCGGCAAGAAATAACAAGCCTGATTCATGAGTTGTAGACCGATCTCGCGATTCTCGATACCAACGTGACAGTGCATTCCAAAAATCAAATTGGAGCGCGCAGCATCTTGTAATTCGTTAACAATATTGTGATATCTGGGATCATCCGTTATCGGTTGATCTTGCCAACGCGAAAAAGGATGTGTTCCGGCTCCTCCAACGACCAAGTTCTGTTTAGCAGCCAATTCAACTATTTTGCTGCGTAGAAACTTAATTTCCTTTTCAGCCTCGCCAACGGTTCTACAAATATTCGTTCCAACCTCAACCACCGATTGGTGCATTTCGGCTTTCACTTGTTCGTTCAATATGACTTTTGCACCATCTACAATTTTAGACAAATGGGAACGCAAATCTCTTGTATCAGGATCAATTATTTGATACTCTTCTTCTACGCCGAGTGTAAAAACAGGTAACTTTCTCATTGCATTTCTATTTTAAGGAGCTATTCCGGCTATTCGTTGCAATCTTTTTATGCTGAACGCGTTGCAGCATCACCACAGCAAAACGGTCACTATCAAAAAATACTGAAACGAGTTCAGCATAAAAAGGATTTTCACTGCTATCCGGGCTAGGGTGTACTTTATTGATTCACATTAATCTATTTTTCAGCAGCTGCATCTTTGATAAAGGTTCCCCAGGTCAAATTCATTTTGCCGGGCTTTTGTTTTTTTGCTGCTGCAATAGCCATTTTTGCTGCTGCTTCAACAACCCATTCAAAATTTTCTGCACCAACAGATGTAAATTCCGCGTCTGGAGCAGGATTACCAAAGTCTATAGCATACGGAATACCATCTCGAACTGCAAACTCAACGGTATTAAAATCGTATCCGAGCCCTTTACAAAGTCGAATTGTATAATCTTTAATCGTCGCCAATAGTTTTTTGTCAACTGGAGGACCGTCAATTACATAACGTAAATGATGTGGGTTTCGCGGTTCATACTGCATAATGTGCACATCTTTACCGCCAAGACAATATACACGGAAGTATTCTTGAAAAACAATTTCTTCCTGTAGTAACATGACAAGCTGCCCGGTTTCGCGATGCTTTTCCCAGAATTCTTCTTTGTTTTCCAATCGGTAGACGTTCTTCCAACCTCCGCCGGCATAAGGCTTCATATAGGCTGGAAATCCAACATAGTCAAAAATTCCTTCCCAATCCATTGGGTATTTCAAATTTCGGAAAGACTTTGAAGTGGTATCGGTTGGATGTTCAGCA
>CANHBE010000223.1 GCA_947458575.1 Flavobacteriaceae bacterium
ATCAGGCCTAGGGTAATTCCGATGAGGATGGATGCGAGATAGCCGAATAATTCCATGTTAGGTTTTTAAAGAGAAATAGTATCCAAATTTGATTTTCGTTCTATATCATTCATCATGGATTCGTTTTAACTTAGAAGCTCAATTTGATTGCGGTGTAATTTCAAAAGTCCTCGTTGTTCCATTTTTTTGAGCAATCGCGAAATAACCTCTCGCGACGTATTCAAATCTGATGCGATTTCTTGATGCGATACTTTCAACTCGTCGCTGCCTGTAACCTCTCGCTGCCGTTGCAAGTAAAATTCCAATCGCTCATCCATGGCTCGGAACGCGATGCTGTCAATGACTTCTAACACTTCTTCAAATCGACTGCGATAGGTTTCGATCACGAATTCATACCAACTCCTATGTTGCATCATCCAGCGGTCCATTAAGCGCAGCGGAATCAAAACGAGTTCTGCGTCTTCTGTGACTTTTGCCATAATTTGGCTCTTTTCGTTTTTCGTGGCACATATCATGGAAAGTGCGCACGCTTGGCCCGGTTGCAAGTAATACATAAAAAATTCGCCGCCGTCATCGTCTTCGCGATAAATTTTGATTTGTCCACTGATTACTAAAACCGTATTTTTAAAATACTGACCTGTTCTCATGATAACTTCTCCTGCATCAATCTTTTGATATACGGCATTAGATTCCAATTCATGAAGTAAATCACCTGAAAAGTTTGGGAAAAGCTGTTTCAATGAGAGTTCCATATTCGATCAAGAATAAAAATGATTCTTGCAAAGCTACACAAACTGTCTGGTCGACATTCAAAATCTGTTGAAAATTCTTTTAACTTAAAATTAGTATTAGTTAAGAATAGCCACTTTATCAAATCCACTAATTTTACTCGCCATGGAAAATACCAACAAAAGAGGATTTGTTTTCAAGAATTACGAACCACCGTTCCAGTCCCCATTTGATAGGTTGTTTGGTATTTTCAAAGAGCTTATCACGCATACTTCCGGAGATTTTGATGAAGCCATCGATTGGTTACGACAACTCGATCAAGAATATCAACTGACCGATTCGAATTACACCATAGATGACTTTATCGAGGATTTAAAAAAGAAAGGTTACATTCGTGAAGAACTTAAAGATGACGGAACCTCAGGTATTGTAATCACTGCCAAAACGGAGCGTGAAATTCGACAACAAGCATTAGATCAGATTTTTGGAAATCTCAAAAGAGCAGGAGCAGGAAATCACAAAACCAAACATGCGGGAAATGGAGATGAACATACGGGAGAATTCCGCGAGTTCAGTTTTGGAGATGCATTAGAGCGGATCTCCTTGACAGAGAGTCTTCGCAATGCGCAGATCAATAATGGGATTGAAGCGTTTGAACTTACCGAAAACGATTTGGTGGTGGAGGAAACCCAATTTAAAGCACAAATGAGCACTGTGCTGATGATTGATATCAGTCACAGTATGATTTTATACGGCGAAGATCGCATTACACCCGCTAAGAAAGTGGCTATGGCATTGGCTGAATTAATTACCACACGCTATCCGAAAGACACTTTAGATATTTTGGTATTTGGAAACGATGCGTGGACCATTGCGATTCGCGATTTGCCCTATTTGAAAGTTGGACCTTACCATACCAACACCGTCGCTGGATTGCAATTGGCGATGGATATACTTCGCAGAAAACGCAACACCAACAAACAGATTTTCATGATTACCGATGGAAAGCCAAGTTGCGTTCGGGAGCGCGATGGTTCTTATTATATGAACAGCAACGGTCTTGACGAATACATAGTAGATAAATGCTACAGTCAGGCGCAACAAGCCAGAAAATTACATATTCCAATTACAACCTTTATGATTGCTCAAGACCCTTATTTGCAACGTTTCGTAAATCGTTTTACGGAAGCCAATCAAGGGAAAGCTTTTTACACAGGATTGAAAGGATTGGGTGAAATGATTTTTGAAGACTACGAGTCGAATCGGAAGAAGCGATTAAAATAGTGTGATAGAAGTAAGGGGCAAGAATCAAGAACAAATGAACAAGAAATAAGAAATAAGAACAAGGAAGATGAGTAAAGAAAGAAGTAGGACCTTAGGACAATTGAAGCAGTCGGGATATGTGAGTAAAAGCATTAAAGACGAGTTGCGAGACAACCTTCGGCAGAAAATTAAAGAAGGGCAACCCGTTTTTGAGGGCGTTCACGGATTCGAATATACTGTCATTCCTGAGTTAGAACGCGCCATTTTATCGCGTCATAATATCAATTTGTTGGGATTGCGTGGCCAAGCGAAAACGAAACTCGCGCGAAAAATGATTCATTTACTAGATGAATACATTCCGTATGTTGCGGGGTCAGAAATCAACGATGATCCATTGAATCCCATTTCTCGTTTTGCGAAAGACTTGATTGCGGAAAAAGGCGATGAAACCCCGATCGCGTGGTTGCATAGAGACGATCGTTTCTCTGAAAAACTGGCGACACCTGATGTCACGGTGGCAGATTTGATTGGTGATGTCGATCCTATTAAAGCGGCTAATTTGAAGTTATCTTATGCAGATGATCGAGTGATTCACTTTGGAATGATTCCGAGAGCTAATCGTTGCATTTTTGTGATTAATGAACTTCCGGATTTGCAGGCTAGAATTCAAGTAGCACTTTTTAATATTCTTCAAGAGGGCGATATTCAGATTCGTGGATTTAAATTGCGAATGCCATTGAATATGCAATTTATTTTCACTGCAAATCCTGAAGATTACACCAATAGAGGAAGTATAGTTACGCCACTCAAGGATAGAATCGGTTCTCAGATTCTGACCCATTATCCGGAAACTATTGCCATCGCACGTACTATTACGGAACAAGAGGCAAACTTACAGCAAGCACAAGACGACATGATTTACGTTCCTGATTTAGCTAAAGATCTGTTGGAACAAATTAGTTTTGAGGCAAGAGAAAGCGAATACATTGATCACAAGAGCGGCGTCAGTGCGCGTTTGAGTATTACAGCCTATGAAAATTTGATCAGTACAGCGGAACTTCGAGCCCTGAAAAGTGGACAATCTCAGACAACGGTGAGATTGTCTGATTTCATGGGGATCATTCCCGCCATCACCGGTAAAGTAGAGTTGGTTTATGAAGGTGAACAAGAAGGCGCGGCACAAGTAGCTCAGCATCTGATAGGCGATGCGATTCACACCTTTTTCCCGGCCTATTTCCCCAAGGTTGAGAAGTTGGAAAAATCCAATGAAAAAACACCTTATTCGGATATTGTTGATTGGTTTTTCTCGGAAAGTGGCTTTGAACTCTTAGATGATTGTAGCGACGAAACCTATAAAGAAACACTAGATGCGATTAGTCCATTGAGCATACTCATTAAAAAATACGTTCCTCAAGTTGACCCAAGAGATATTCATTTTATGAAGGAGTTCTTGCTTTGGGGCTTGGTAGAATATGATAAGTTGAGTAAAGACAGAATTGATGAAGGTTATCAATTTAAAGACAAGTTTGGAAGTTATCTTAGTAAGTTATAATAGAAAAGGGTTTGTGTGAATGCAAACCCTTTTTTTATTACTCTATATTGCTCACTTTTCGATACGGAAAAGCCCCAAAAATATGTCGTTTTGCAAATCGTGCCGGTGAATCAGCGTTGACCATTTTGATGTAGGTCGCTTTTGGAACACTAATATATTCATAGACACTTCCGTTAGAAAAGTTGATAATCAAACGGATATTTTCATAACGATAGTCAGTAATCGTTGCAGTCGCAATGGTTTCTTTATATTCCGGCAGTTGTTGTTCTATCGTTTCCGGATTGATACTAACCAAGAAGTGGTAAGCTTCAATGATTTCTTTACTGCTTTCTTCTGCTTGTTTCAGGCCTTCTTCATTGCCTTGAAATCTGTCGGGATGACTTTCTTTCATGGCGTTGCGATAAATAGTTTTTAATTCTTTTAATGTTACAGTTTTTTCAACGTTTAGTAATTTTCTGTATTCAACAATTTTCTTCATAAACAAGCGTAAAGTATTGATATTTAATAATAATCGATAAATTAGTCGATTTCAAAATTTTTGGCAAAAGTAATTCAATTAGAGACAATTTGATTTATTATTTTCTCTTTTGTGTTTTATTGATACTACTTTAACTACTGTTATGTCAAAATTGCTACCGTATAATGCATACATTTGTTCAATAATTCTATAAACCTAATGAAAAATACACTTTTCGCATTATTAGTGCTTTTTACACTTTCGGCCAATGGGCAGTTGGTTATCAATGAATTAGATACTGATACACCAAGTACCAACGACAAACAATTTATAGAAATTAAATCTGCTACACCGAATTTTTCCTTGGATGGGTATGTTTTGGTTTTCTTCAACGGAACGGGAAGTCAAGCAAATCTGAGTTACTTTGTATTAGATCTGGATGGAATAACAACGGATCTCAACGGCTTGGCTTTGATTGGAAATGCTTTGGTTGCTCCGGTTCCGGTAAGGATAATTGCCGATTCTACAATGCAAAACGGAGCGGATGCGGTCGCAATTTATTTGGGTAACGCCTCAGATTTTCCGAACGGGACAGCTGCGAGCGCGACCAATTTGATTGACGCATTAGTATATGATACCAACGATGCAGATGCGACCGCGTTGATGGCAGCGCTTGCTGTAACGACGCAAATTGACGAGAATGCCAATCTATTGGGGACTACCGAGTCGATTCAGAGAAAAAATGATGGCACTTATGAAGTAAAAGCGCCAACACCTGGTGCTAAT
>CANHBE010000224.1 GCA_947458575.1 Flavobacteriaceae bacterium
AAGGAATATCTTTTCCTACGGAAGGTACATTGATGAAACCTTTTCGTCCGGCATGCCCAAGTTGAATTCCGATTTTTGACTTGCTGTATTTGTGCACATAATTCACAACTTTTTTCCACTTATATGCCTGTTCCTCAGACCACATTCCGGCACAGCCTAAAGTGATACGTCCTGTATTAGAAACTGCCGTCATTTCTGTCAAAATCAGTCCAACGCCTCCGGTTGCCCGAGCGCCATAATGCACCAAATGCCAATTATTAACCAATCCGTTTTCAGCTGCATATTGACCCATTGGAGACATCACAATTCGATTAATCAATCGCATATCTCGCAGTTCAAAAGGCGTAAAAGCCGCCGGTGTTTTTACTTTAAAATTACCAATGCTACAATTGAATTCCGTGAGAACTTTGTCAGTAAAAGTTGCGTCACGCAAAGCCAAATTCTCGTACGTCACTTTTTTAGATCTTGTCATGACACCGAAAGCAAATTGCATAAAATCATGATGAATATGACGATCCATATTCTCAAACCAATCTAAAGACACCATGGCAGCGTGCTGAATCATTTCGACACGATTTCTGCGTAGTTTCTCGTATTGTTCAAAAGCCTTCGTTTTGTTGGTCTTGTGTTGGATGATGGAATCAGCGAGTGCAATAGCACATTCCATTGCCAGCTTTGTTCCCGAACCGATAGAGTAGTGGGCAGTTGCTTTCGCATCTCCAAGAAGTACAATATTTCCTTTCGACCATTTTTCGTTGGTGACATGCGGAAATTTTCTCCAATGCGATTTATTAGAAATCAATGGATGACCATCTAATTCGTCTGCGAAAATTTCCGATAGCTTCTTGATGGTATCTTTCTCGTCTGTCGTTTCAAAATCTGCATTAATCCATGTGTTTTCAGAACATTCGAAAATCCACGTGCTCATTCCTTCTTCATATTGATACGTGTGCGCTACGAAAGTGCCATGAATCGTGTTTTTGAAAAAATAAGTAAAAGCATCGAGCGGCTTTGTCGAGCCCAACCACACAAATCTGTTCTTTTGGAGTGCCACTTTTGTTCCAAATGCTGCAGCGTATTTTTCGCGAATTGGGCTGTTAATGCCATCGCATGCGATAATATAGTCAGAATCTTTAAATGAGCTGAGATCATCGATATTCGATTCGAAATGGAGTTTGACGCCTTCTTCGATACACCGTTGTTGCAATAACTGCAACAAAGTTTTACGAGAGCAACCGCAGAAACCGTTTCCGGAGATGCGAACTACTTCACCATCTCTGGCAACATCTAAGTCATCCCAATAGGCGAACTTACTGCGAATCAATTCGTATGATTTAGGATCGCGAGAGAGAAATTCACTCAAGGTTTCATCAGAAAACACAACCCCGAATCCGAAACTATCATCAGATTTATTGCGTTCATATATATCTATTTCACAGTCCGGAACTGCTTTCTTCAGTAAGACTGAAAAATATAAACCTCCTGGACCTCCACCAATAACAGTTACTTTCATATTAGTTTCTTTTTACTGAGAATATTTCTCCGATTTTGGCATAGTTTGAGCCAGCCAACCGTGCTATTGGTTTATAATTATCTTGATTAATTTTAAAATCATCAAGCAGCATTTGCTCATCGACATGAAAGAGTACAATTCGTCCGATCAAAATCGTTGAACCGCCAAACTTGCTATTTTCGAGTGTATAATGATGTACTAACTCACATTCCATAGCAATTGGACTTTCTTTAACACGAGGTGGTTTTATTTTGAGAGATGCCTGCGGGGTTAGATTGGCAAAATCAAATTCACTTTCATTCGACGGAATACCTTGCGCAGTCATATTCATTTTTTCAACCAATTCATGTGTGACCATATTAACAACAAATTGGTTTGTAGCGAGAATATTTCTCACAGTATCTTGGTTGGAATTTGGATTTCGACCAGCTGAAAACATTACGTGTGGTGGATCATCTCCAACGGCGTTAAAAAATGAAAAAGGTGCTAAGTTAGTGATGCCGTCTTCACTAATGCTGGATATCCAGCCTATCGGTCTTGGAATTACGATTCCTGAGAGTAATTTATAAATGGATTTTTGTTCTAAGTCGGCCGGATCAAAGTGCATTTTCTAAATTGATTTATACAAAATAAGTGAAATTATCGATTAAATTGATAGTGTTGTCGAAATAAATCTAAAAATCGGTGAACTAATTAAATAATTGCTAATTTTCGACTGAAAAACATCTATCTATGGCAAGTAAAAGCACAAAAGGAATTTGGAAGGTCATCTCCGCCTCCTCGATGGGAACTATGATTGAATGGTATGATTTTTACATTTTTGGTAGTCTCGCAGTTGTGATTTCAACCAAATTCTTTCCATCTGATAATCCGACCGCAGCTTTTTTGTCAACCCTTGCAACGTTTGCCGCCGGATTTGTTGTTCGCCCGTTTGGCGCCATATTTTTTGGTCGATTAGGTGATTTAATTGGAAGAAAATACACTTTTATGGTTACCTTACTATTGATGGGTGGTGCGACTTTCGTAATTGGATGCATCCCAAGTTACGAGACAATCGGCTTCTGGGCTCCATTACTCGTTCTTATTTTAAGGCTATTGCAAGGACTAGCTTTAGGCGGAGAATACGGAGGCGCTGCGACCTATGTAGCGGAACACGCACCGGTTGGAGAGCGCGGATATTGGACTTCCTGGATTCAGACCACCGCTACTGTTGGGCTGTTTATTTCACTCATGGTCATCTTGGCTACAAAAAATGCACTGACACCCGAGCAATTTGATGAATGGGGCTGGCGGGTGCCATTTTGGGTTTCTATTATCATGGTTTTTGTCTCTTATCTGATTCGAACTAATATGGAAGAATCACCGGTATTTAAAAAAGCTAAATCTGAAGGAAACACAAGTAAAAACCCAATCAAAGAAAGTTTCGGTAACAAGTACAACCTCAAGTTTGTATTGCTCGCCTTATTCGGAGCTACAATGGGACAGGGAGTTGTTTGGTATACAGGACAGTTTTATGCGATGAACTTTTTGAAAACGGTGATGAACATCGAATCTTCGCAGGTTGATACTTTGCTGGGAATTGCTCTTATTCTCGGAACACCATTCTTTATTGTTTTTGGATGGTTGAGTGATAAAATTGGGAGGAAATATATCATGATGGGCGGCATGTTGTTGGCTATTTTATTTTATCGCCCGATATACACAGGCATGTACGCAACTACCAATACAGAAAACAAATCAGAAATTATTAATCAAAGGAACATTATCGGAGAATTGAAAGAAAACAAGAACCATGTATTGGATTCTGTATACACTACTAACAAGTCTTATAGCGACGGCACTAAATTGCTGCAAGTAAAAACTGTATCCTTGGCGAATGGCAAACCAGTGCTAGCCGACGGTAAATTGAAAGCGGAAATTAAAACCACAGTTTTCATTAATTCAACCGATCAATGGATATTGATTTTCTACATCTTTGTTCAAGTGATATTTGTAACGATGGTATATGGACCAATAGCCGCATTTTTAGTTGAAATGTTTCCTGCGAAAATACGTTACACATCAATGTCATTGCCATATCACGTAGGAAACGGAATATTTGGGGGATTACTGCCCGCAATATCAACCTATTTTGTAACTCATGCCAAGGACAGCGGTGATCCAGAATTTTACTTGGCGGGATTATGGTATCCGATTGTGATTGCTTCTGTTTGCTTTGTCATTGGGATGATCTACATTCAAAATAATAATAAAAATAAACACATATAAAATAGTAATATGAAGCAGTTAAAAAGAATATTAGGTATGATTTGGATTGGACTTGCAACTGCTGCGGGTTACTTTTGTATCTTTGAGTTCGGATTACCAAAGCTAATTTCAGATCAGCAAGATGATGTTGTTTTTGGCATTATCATTTTATTTATCCTAACACCATTGATTGTTACAGGTTTGGGTATCTTTGGATACTACTCATTGATGGGCGAGTACGATAACACAAAATAAAAACAAGCATAACGTAACATACAATAACATTACTTAAAGCCATGAGCTACTATAAGATTGATTCCTTAGAACAATATTTCAAACATTACAATAAATCCATTCGCGAGCCAAGAAAATTCTGGGGGAAAATTGCTGAAGAGAACTTTGTATGGTATCAACAATGGGATAAAGTGATGGAGTTTGACATGGCGCAAGCAGAAATCAAGTGGTTTACTAACGCGAAAGTAAATATCGTTAAAAACTGTATTGACAGACATTTAGCTCGTCGCGGAAATAAAACAGCGATTATTTTCGAACCTAATGACCCAAATGAAAAGGCAATTCACATCAGTTACAACGAATTGCATGAACGTGTTTGCAAAATGGCGAACGTATTGCGTGAGCTGGGCATCCAGAAAGGAGATCGCGTCTGCATTTACTTGCCAATGATCCCTGAATTGGCTGTTTCTCTTTTGGCATGTGCTAGAATCGGCGCAATTCATTCGGTTGTATTTGCCGGTTTTTCAGCGTCTGCAGTTGCGTCCAGAATTAATGATAGCGAATGCACCATGGTCATTACGTCAGACGGCGGGTTTAGAGGCAACAAGTCAATTGATTTAAAAGGTATCATTGATGAAGCTTTAGAAAAATGCCCATGCGTAAAAGATGTTTTGGTTGTAAAACGAACCGACACGAATATTCAAATGAAAGCTGGTAGAGATCAATGGCTGCAACCGCTATT
>CANHBE010000225.1 GCA_947458575.1 Flavobacteriaceae bacterium
TGAGTGCATACGACAAAGATTTTAGTGATGCTATTTACGGTGTTGAAGAAGACGGTCGGTATGTTACTGAAAGTAGACTTAAAAAAATGTTGAATCATGAAGTAAATTTGATTGAACGACGTTTGAGCCGTGAAAAACACCCTAACAAAATGTTTTTCAGTTATGCCAATACTGTAGCAACGATTGATTTCGCAAAACAATTCAAAGGGCACGGATGGGTTGGAATTCGATTTCAAATTGAACCTGATGAGGATTATAACGATATTATTATTCACATCCGATTCAAAGAAACTGATGCAAGACTACAACAAGAAACTTTGGGTGTTTTAGGCGTAAATCTTATTTATGGTGCCTTCTACAAGTATAACGATCCTAAGAAACTTTTGAGATATTTATATGATCATTTGGACAAGGACCAGTTGGAAATTGACACTATAAATTTCTCCGGACCAAGATTCGAAGAAGTAGACAATCGATTGATGAGTTTACAGCTTGTAAAAAACGGAATGACTGATGCGGTAATGTTCGATCCCCAAGGAAATAATGTGTTGCCGGCAGCAATATTATACAAGAAAAACATCCTCGCGCTACGAGGTAGTTTTAGACCTGTAACTAGTGTTAATATGGACATGTATGAGAAGTCTCTTCAAATGTTCCTCGCAGAAAGTAAAGTTGAAAAAGAAAATACACTAGTGGTTTTCGAAATTACCCTTTCCAATTTGCGGTCTGAAGGAGAAATCGACGAACGTGATTTCATGGACAGAGCAGAATTACTCTGCTCGCTAGGACAAACTGTTATGATTTCAAACTTCCAGGAGTATTATAGAGTGGTTGAGTATTTTTCTAATTATACTAAAGCCCGTATGGGATTGGCAATGGGGGTAAATAATTTGATTGATATATTTGATGAAAAATATTACCGTCACTTGAGTGGAGGCATCCTTGAAGCGTTCGGTAAACTTTTTTATCGTGATTTGAAAGTGTTTTTATACCCTATGCTAGGTGAGGATGGTGAGATTATTAATTCAGAAAATCTCAAAGTTCACCCGCGAATGAAAGAGTTATACAAGTTCTTCAAGTTTAATGGAAAAGTAGTTGATATTGAAAACTTCAATCCCCATAATTTGCAAGTCTTCTCTCGTGAGGTACTGAAAATGATTAGTCACGGTAAATCCGGATGGGAAAATATGCTTCCTCGAGGAATCGCAGAAATTATCAAGAAGCACAGACTTTTCGGATACGATCCAAATAAAGTGCTGCAGGAAAGTAAGTAATCACCTTTCTTTTGAAAGTCAAAATGCGATAAATCTCAGAATTTATCGCATTTTGTTTATATACTATTTTAATATTTGAGCGGCGTGGTCTTTTGTTTTTACATCGGTGATGACTTCATCGATAATCCCGTTCTCGTCTATAACAAATGTCGTTCTATGAATTCCATCGTATTCTTTCCCCATGAACTTTTTTGGTCCCCAAACTCCAAATGCTTGTATCACGCATTTATCTTCATCAGCCAATAAAGGAAACGGAAGTTCATACTTGTTCTTGAAATTCGACTGAGCCTTTCCGCTATCTGCACTTACTCCCAACAATGCATAGTTAGCTGCCTGAAATCGCGTATAATTATCCCTCAAATCGCAGGCCTCAGCAGTGCAACCAGGAGTGCTAGCCTTTGGATAGAAGAAAACTACCAGTTTTTTGCCGTTATAATCTTTTAATGAGTGGATATTTCCGTCTTGATCAGCTGCAGAAAAATTAGGCGCATGATCTCCTTTCTTTAATGATGTCATTTGTTGAACTTTAATTTGTTAGTTATATTTTTTTACTGCCTTTGTTCCGTAGTAGTACATTTCACATCAATCTTTTGTGTTCACCAAAATACCAGAAATTCCGGGTGAAACTGACTATCAGAGAAAATACTCATTATTAGGTACAGAACAAAAATTGCTGTAATTTTAGCTGCATAAAATTAATCAAATGACCCAACAAGAAAGAGTTACGTTTGTTATAAATACGTTAAAAGAACTCTATCCGACCATACCGATTCCCCTCGACCATAAAGATCCTTACACCCTACTTATTGCTGTTTTGTTATCAGCGCAATGCACTGATGTCAGAGTCAATCAAATTACACCTTTATTGTTTTCAAGAGCAGATAATCCTTTTGATATGGTGAAGTTGAGTATTGAAGAAATCAAAGAAATCATTCGCCCATGCGGATTATCACCAATGAAATCAAAGGGGATTTTTGGCCTGTCACAGATATTGATTGAAAAACATAATGGATTGGTGCCTCAAAGTTTCGAGGCGTTGGAAGCATTGCCAGCTGTTGGACATAAGACCGCCAGTGTTGTAATGAGTCAGGCATTTGGCGTTCCCGCATTTCCCGTTGACACCCATATCCATCGTTTGATGTATCGTTGGAATTTTACAAATGGCAAAAACGTTATACAAACAGAAAAAGATGCAAAAAGGCTATTCCCAAAAGAACTTTGGAATGAATTACACTTGCAAATTATTTGGTATGGAAGAGAGTATTCTCCTGCCCGGGGACTTAATCTAGAAAAGGATATAATAACCAAAACAATCGGAAGAAAATCGATTATCAAAGAATTTGAAAAAAAACAATCCCGTTGTTAACGGGATTGTTTCTTAGTTTGAAATCACTTCTATGCTCATTCTACTGGCCCGAAGAAAACAGAGTGCTTTGGAATAATTAAGCAAAAACGAAACCGTTTCTTTCTTGGGTTTCATGGAAGTGCTTACCAATGTTTTTCTAGAGTAAATTTTTGCCATAAGTTGTATTTGTGTTTGTTAGCACTACAACGTTGCACTTACTCGTTTATTGTCAGTTCGTTAAAATAATTTGATGTTTTTCAATTACTTTTCTCAAATTCATCAAAGCATAACGCATTCGCCCCAATGCCGTGTTTATACTGACACCCGTAATCTCTGATATTTCTTTAAAACTCAAATCTTGATAAATTCTCATCACAAGTACATCTTTCTGGTCGGAAGGCAACTCTTCAATTAAATTCTTGAGATCTTTCTCAACTTGCTCAGTAATCATCTGGCTCTCGGCAGTCAATGAATTATCTGTCATTACAGAAAAAATTGAAAACTCTTCGGTTTCCCGATACAAAGGCATTTTCTTGTTTCTTCTAAAATGATCGATGATTAAGTTGTGCGCAATTCTCATTACCCAAGGCAAGAACTTTCCTTCCTCGTTATATGAATTGGACTTTAATGTTTTGATTACTTTGATGAAAGTATCTTGGAAGATGTCGTCGCTCAAATCTCGATCCGCAACTTTAGAATAAATAAAACCGTAAATTTTCGATTGGTGCCTGTTGATCAATGTAGCCAAAGCGGTTTCGTCACCAGCCACATAATTCTTTACCAACAAAGCATCTGGGATTTGTACATTAGCCATAAATCACTTTTTAGTTTAATAATATATTAGGACAAAATTTCTAAAAAGTAATTTTTTTTATAGGCAAATGTTAATTTAGGATTAATGTTAAGCCAAATGTAGCATAAATTATAATTAGAAAACAAGTAATCGACCGAAATTTAACAGTTTTTGAAAATTAAATCTCTCATCTAAGCGTTTTGAGTTGCCGCTTTTCTTTTCGTTGCTCATTTTACATATTGAAAATCTAATTCTAATATTGAATCGGAACTTCCTCCGACAAAGACTTTGAAGTCACCTGGTTCTACCTCCCATTTTGAATTCGCTGTAAAAAACTCAACTGCTTTTTCATCTATGACAAAGTTGATTACTTTGGATTCAAAAGGCCTAAGCTCAACCATTTCAAAACCTTTTAACTCCTTGACTGGTCTAGCATAGCTGCCGACCAAATCTCTAATATACCATTGAACAACCTCTTTTCCAGCGACTTGGCTACTATTCTTTAGTGTGACAGAAGCTACTATATTTCCGTTTTCAGAAAAAGACTTTCGGTTTAAGACCAGATTAGAATACTCAAAATTAGAATAACTCAAACCGTACCCAAACGGATATAAAGGTGTGTGCTTTTCATCGCTGTAATGTGACCAAAAAACCACATCTTTATCCTGCTCGGCGAACGGACGACCTATGCATCACTGAACAATGATTTAACATCAGCAACAGGACGGTTAGGTGGCGTCGGTGCAGCAGTTGTAGGAACTGGATCTGGAAGAATTGGCGTAGCTTCACTGGTAATATTGTCAACGAATACCGAGAAGTCTCCTGGAGGATTAATAAAGCCAGAGTTGTTTGGATTCCAGTTTGGGAATAATACTAAGTTTCCATAACTACCATTTGCAGTTCCAGTATTGTCCAAACCTTGTGTAAAGTTGAAAGTTAAGGTCTGCCACTGATTCGGCGTGGTGTAATTTTGAGAAGCTCCGGAATTTGGTGCTCCTGTTCCACCTTCAACCTTTGCTAGTAATGTAAAAGCAACCGTCGAATACACATCGATACTCATCGTTTTGTCGGTAGTCAATTTGAATTTGTTCTCGAGCTGAACAATCTCGCATCCTTGAAAAAATTGTCCTGTTGAAGAACTTATAATATTCAAACTGTTGATTCTCGTACCGCCCGGCACTGGATCAGGTTGAATTGACGCCGCTAGACCGCCGAATGCATTAAGAGGTCCAAAACTGGATGGCGTTTCGAAGTTTTGTACTACTACTTGTTGAGCAAATCCAGTTAATGAAATTGCCATCAACAACAAA
>CANHBE010000226.1 GCA_947458575.1 Flavobacteriaceae bacterium
ATTGTAGATTTGTTCATTGTGAACTTTTCGAAGTCTTTGTGTACTTTGCGGTAAAAAACTACATTTACGAAAAACTAAAGCATGGTATTGAGTAGATTTTGGTTGGCGATTTTCATTTCTTCTATTACATATGTTGTATTCAGCTTGTTCGCAGGTAATAGTTATACGGTAGATTATATTTTAAACGGGAAGAAAGACGATCCGGTCTTATTGTCGGAAAAGTACTTGCACGAGTTGCCGGTCTTTATAAAGGATAGCATTGAGAAAGCTCCGGAAAAGACGATGGTCATCAACCGCGACACACTCAATTTAGACACCACGTACGTCTATAAGAACAAAACCGTCAAAATCTATAGCGGCGTTCAAAAGTCAGATGGTTTGTTGCCTACTTGCAAAAACAGCTTGCTCGACTTGATTATTCCTCTGATTGCCTATCTGGCTTTTTTCTGCGGATTGATGCAACTCTTGATTGAATCCGGCGCAGCAGAGAAACTTGCCCGACGATTGAGTCCGGTGTTTGTAAAAGTGTTTCCTACAGTGCCCAAAAACCACGAATCGATTTCGTATATGACCTTGAATTTTGCCGCTAACTTCTTAGGTCTAGATTCGGCAGCAACACCTTTTGGGCTCAAAGCTATGGAGAGTTTGCAAGAACTTAACCCAGACAAGGACAAGGCCAGCGATGCCCAGATCATGTTTATGTGCTTACATGCCGCAGGACTTACATTGATTCCCACTTCCATCATCGGTTATCGTGCAGCAGAAAATGCAGCCAATCCGGCTGATGTGATGTTGCCGTGTATTATTACTTCTTTTATCGGAACTATTGCCGCTTTTATTATCGTTGGGCTTCGTCAGAGAATTAACTTTAAGAGTGCATCATTAGTCATGGCTCTTATGGCAGTTATCGGTGCGATTATAGGGTTATTGATGTACATCAATGGACTTGATTTGATCGGGAAGAACTTTTTCACCTCGAATTTGTCAGGCTTGATGTTGGTTGGGATTATCGGTTTTACCTTAATCTTTTCTTTGTGGAACGAAAAGAAGTTTGTAGCAAAGAACACAACTATATTCGACGCTTTTGTTACAGGCGCACAAAATGGTTTGAAAACAGGAGTAACCATTTTCCCGTATGTCATGGGGATGTTGGTTGCCATTTCGTTCTTTAGGAATAGCGGGTTATTTGAAATTATTAGCAATGCCTTGTCTTTCTTTTTTTCGAATATTGGCGTGAGCAAGCAAATCACCGATTCTTTACCGGTTGCTATGCTGAGGCCATTCAGTTCGGGTGGATCTAGAGGATTTATGATTGATGCGATGCGAACTTACGGTCCGGATTCCTTTACAGGAAGGTTGAGCTGTATTTTCCAGTGTAGTGCAGAAACTACTTTTTATGTGATTGCGGTATATTTTGGAAGCATTAAGGTGAAGAACACCCGCTATGTTTTGGGAACAATGTTACTGGTAGATTTGATCTGTGTGATTGCTGCAATCTTTGTAGCAGGTTGGTTTTTCTAATAATTTGAAAGCAGAGTAGACTCAACTAAATCACTTTTGACGAGTTTTATTTGATTTAAATTATTAGATAACCATTTCCGGAATTTCTCCTTCAATGATCAAATTTGCCTCAGTGGAAGCAACGATGTGCTCGACAGAAACACCGGGCGCTCGTTCGAGCAATTTGAAACCATTGGGTGTGATTTCCATCACAGCCAATTCAGTAACTACTTTTTTGACACAACCTACGCCGGTTAATGGTAAAGTACATTTTTTGAGAATCTTGCTTTCTCCTGCTTTGTTCACGTGCATCATGGCTACTATGATATTTTCGGCAGACGCTACCAAGTCCATTGCGCCACCCATGCCTTTAACCATTTTTCCTGGAATTTTCCAGTTGGCGATGTCACCGTTTTCGGCCACTTCCATAGCGCCAAGGATTGTTAAATCTACTTTTTGGGCGCGAATCATCCCAAAGCTGAATGCAGAATCAAAAAAACTTGCTCCAGGTAAAGTTGTAATAGTTTGTTTTCCGGCATTGATGATGTCAGCATCTTCTTCACCTTCATAAGGAAAAGGTCCCATGCCTAGCACACCATTTTCACTTTGAAATTCAACGGAAATATCTGTTCGCACATAGTTGGCTACTAAGGTTGGGATTCCGATTCCCAGATTGACATAGTAGCCGTCTTTGACTTCCTTTGCGATTCGTTTTGCAATTTCTTCTTTTCCTAACATAAGTATTATTGAATTAGGCAGTTAAGGTCGTTTTCAAATATATCTGTGATGAACAGTCCGGTGCTCGGTTCTTTTTAATTGTTTTTTATTTAAAACAGCGCAGATTTTTACTCTTTGATGCAGATTAGCAAGCCATTTTTTTGAATAAAACGCTACTCAAGAACTTTCTTTTTTTCCTTTTCGAATTCTTCCTCGCTTAAAACGCCTTCATCTTTAAGTTTCTTTAGATTTTTGAGTTTATCAACTTTAGAGTCAAAATCTTGGTCTTTTTGCACTTGCGGAGAGACTTTATTCTTACACCCAGTGTAATCAATATCGTACACATAGTGCTTGTAATCCTCTTTTCTCACTCCTTTCTCATTGACATCAGGTTTCCACCACGCACCGGTTGCTCCGTCAACCATTACGCCAAAAGGAATTGGAAGCCATGCGCCACCATTTACGCTGAGTCCCGTCCAACCGACCAAAGTTCCAAAAAATGCCCATCCACGAAATGTTATCTTTGTAAATTGTTTGGTTTCTGGTTCGCATCCTTCTTCTTTTATGGTTACAGAGAAGCGATTCGCTTTTCTTCTTTCCGCTTTGAATAAAGCTTCTCCGCTTCCAACATAATTTCCTTTGTACTCAATTTTGGCATTTGGATGATCGGGAACTTGAACTTTTGCCCAGTAGCGGCTTCCTCCGACAATAGTGGCACAACTTGTCATACTGATTGTTGCCGTTACCAAGGCTAAAAAATAAAATAAATTCTTCATGGTTAATTGCGTGTTTTTGTTTTGTCAAGGTTTTAGTTAATTTGGTTTGTTGTTGGTTTTATTGACGGAAAATTTAGGTTAACAAATTTATGTTCTATTTCTGACGTACCGTGCGTTGCTCAATTCGTTTTTCAAATTTCTCGCCTTGAAAGATGCGTTGCACCATGATGCCGGGAATGTGTATTTGATTAGGATCAAGCGAACCAACCGGAAGCAATTCTTCCACTTCGGCAATTGTGATTCGAGCTGCGCCAGCCATTACTGCATTAAAATTGCGTGCAGTTCCTTTAAAGATGAGGTTTCCTGCTTCGTCGCCTTTCCATGCCTTTACGATGGCAAAATCAGCTTTGTAAGCAAGTTCCATGACGTGCATTTTTCCATTAAATTCACGTATTTCTTTTCCTTCGGCCACTTCGGTGCCATAGCCAGCCGGCGTGTAGAATGCGGGAATTCCCGCTTGGGCGGCACGGCATTTTTCGGCTAAAGTCCCTTGCGGTGTAAGCTCTACTTCGAGTTCACCCGAGAGCATCTGTCTTTCGAATTCTGCATTTTCTCCGACATACGAAGAAATCATTTTTTTGATTTGTTTTTTTTGAAGTAACAATCCAAGACCAAAATCGTCAACACCGGCGTTGTTGGAAATGCAGGTTAAGTTGGTTGTGCCTTTATTTACTAATTCTGCGATGGCATTTTCGGGAATTCCACAGAGCCCGAAGCCTCCGAGCATGAGTGTTAAGCCGTCTTCGATTCCTCGCAGGGCTTCTTGTACTGAGTTTACTTTTTTATTTATCATACTTTTTCTCGCAAAGCTGCTAAGACGCAAAGTTATTGTTCGTTTTTTTTGTTTTCTGGCTTTACGAAAGCCCTAGCCCTGATGGCAGCGGCATCCTTTTTTTGCTGAACTTGTTTGAGTATCTTTTTATATTACTTCGTTTCAGTATGTTGAGATACTGAAACAAGTTCGGCAAAAAAAGATAGAGTGAACAGCAGGAAATAGCTCCTAAACTTTAAATTTCAAATTCATCTGTGCTTTGTTCAAAATCGGTGGTATCTTTTACCGGTGCCCAACAATCGACTTTAATAGAGAGATTTGCTGGTCTCTCGAATTCGGCTTTTGACACATTGAGCGTTGAATCGTCGTAGCATTTTTTCATAAACATAGCCCAAATCGGGAGTGCTGCTGTGGCACCTTGACCATATGTTATGCCTTTAAATCGGGCGGAGCGATCTTCGCAACCGACCCAAACACCGCAAGCGAGATTAGGAACCATTCCGACAAACCAGCCGTCAGACTGATTTTGGGTTGTACCTGTTTTTCCGGCAATAGGGTTAGTAAACATATACGGATATCCTGTAACGCGATTGTAGCCATGTCCGCCGCCTTGCGTTCTCAGACGCGCACCTGAACCTCCTTCGGTAACACCTTCGAGTAATCTGATGACTGCAAAGGCAATATCTTTATTGAGGACATCATGTGATTCGGGTGATGGTTCGTAAATCACGACGCCGTTTTTATCTTCAATGCGGGTGATGAATTGCGGTTTGATGTAAACACCTTCGTTGGCGAAAGTACTGTAGGCTGCGACCATATCTTCGACTGTGATTTCGACAGCTCCCAAAGCGATAGAGGGTTGCGCCGGAATTTCCGATTTGACGCCTAGTTTTTTCGTGAGTTCGACCACAGCCTCTGGTCCGACTTTGTCTATGAGTTTTGCGGAAACAGTA
>CANHBE010000227.1 GCA_947458575.1 Flavobacteriaceae bacterium
CACTACTTTGATCCCCAAGCTCAAACATATCACCTAAAATAATAATCTTGTTAGGGCTTTTCAATTGGATGAAATTAGAAATTGCTACGTTCATGCTACTTGGATTAGCATTATAGGCATCCAATATAATCTTGTTTGAGTTTTTTTCGATGATTTGCGAACGGTTATTTTCAGGCACATAACTTTCGATTGCTCTTTTGATATCGTCATCACTGACTTTGAAATATCTTCCAATTGCAATTGCAGCGTTGATATTGTTTGCATTATATAAGCCAATCAAATGAGACTGTATCACTAAGTTTAAGAAATTTACTTTTACGAATGGATTCGCCTCAACGCTATCAATACAGGTATCCGCTTCTGGCTTTCTAACACCAAATGTAATTCGATCTATTCCGGCTGACTTCTCCACTTGAATAGAATCATCCAAATTGACAAACAATTTCTTTCTTCTAGCTGCTATATCGAAATACAATTCACTTTTTCCTTTAATCACACCTTCTACGCCTCCAAAACCCTCAAGATGCGCCTTTCCATAATTTGTGATATAACCATAATCAGGTGTCGCAATTTCACACAGAAACTGAATTTCCTTCTGATGATTGGCACCCATTTCAACTATACCGATTTCAGTTGATGAATCGAAACTTAACAGCGTTAGTGGAACACCAATATGATTGTTCAAATTTCCAATTGTAGCCTTAGTCTGGAACTTTTTGGACAATACAGAATAAATAAGCTCTTTGGTTGTTGTCTTTCCATTACTTCCAGTGAGCGCAATAATTGGAAGATTCAAATACTGCCTATGCAATTTGGCCAAACCCTGTAGCGTTTGCAAGCTATTTTCAACAACTACGGTTCTATCATCGATATAATAGTTGTTATTGTCAATGATCACATAGGAAGCACCTTTTGCCAGAGCTTCATCAACAAACGTATTAGCATCGTACTTTTCTCCTTTGATCGCAACAAACATTGAATTTGGCTCGATCTTTCTCGTATCAATCGAAAGTGATTTACACTTCAAAAAAAGCTGATGTATTTCATGCAAATTCATCATAAATCTCAAAAAAATAAAAGCCCTATAAAAGGGCTTTTGTGTTATCTAAGTCAATAAACTAATTTCTCGGTCTTTTCTTCTTGTCTGCTTTTGGACCAACTCTGGACATTGCGCATCTGAATCCAATATAATCAGTTGCCATATCCTGTGGGAAATATCTTCTTTGAGCAGGATCAAGCCAATAAGCTCTATCTCTCCAAGAACCGCCTTTGTAAACACGAACATTGTCGTTAATTAAAGTAGTTCTCTTACTAGACTTATCGTATTTACGAACCATGTTACCTAAGCTATCAGTGGTTACGTTGTGAACAGGTGAATTATACATTTTGTGATTTTCTTTCGATTTAGCATCCTCTTCTTCAGCGGAACCAAAGTCGAAATATCGAGTAGATTGCTTATCACCATCTCGATAATTTCTTTGATCACTTTTATCAAAATTCACTCTTAGATAAGTTTCTTGCTCATCAACTGGAACTTGCGCTAATTGACCTGGAAAATTTCTCGCCATGATTCTACCGTTAGACAAAGTGTCGAACACCTGCGTTTCAGGCGTTACTAACTCAGCTTTTCCATCTTCACCAATTTTATTCTTCGTATAAATATTTCCTCTGAAATAATTGAAGTCACTTGCTTCATCGTCAACAATTGGACGATAGACGTCAGCAACCCATTCCGCAACATTACCCGCCATGTCATACAAACCAAAATCATTTGGCGGATAAGACTTCACTACGTTTGTAATATCTGCACCATCATCAGACCATCCTGCAATTCCTCCGTAATCTCCTTTACCTTGTTTGAAGTTAGCCAATTGATCGCCTCGAACCTTTCTCTTTCCGGATCGAGTATATGTTCCAGACCATGGATACTTCTTCTGACCTTTGTATATGTTGTATTCTCTCTGGCCAACATCAGCAGCAGCGGCATACTCCCATTCTGCTTCTGTTGGAAGTCTGTACTCAGGTAAAATCAAACCTGACGAACGTTGTGCATAAACATTTTTTGCTGGAGCTTCTGTTCCTGGTTGATCTTTTGTTCCTTTAGTTTTTACTGGTTTTGATTTAGAGTTTTTTCTACCCTTCAATACAATTTTATCATCGCCTCCGAATGCTTTCGTCGGTTGATTAAGATAGGTTTCTGTGCTGAACGTTGCATCTGCTTTAGCGTCTACCACTTTAGCATCTTTCTTCAAAAAGCCTTCTCTTTCCAGCACATTCTCGTTAACTCTGTCAGTACGCCATTTACTGAACTCAACTGCCTGAATCCAATTAACTCCAACAACAGGATAGTTTGCATACGCAGGGTGTCTTAGATAATTATTAGTCATCGTTTCATTGTAGCCTAAACGATTCCTCCATACTAATGTATCCGGTGACGCTCCTTCATATATATTTTTGTAGTTCTCTTGGTCCGGTGGAAATACTCTTTTCAACCAATCCAAATATTCCATATACATCAGGTTGGTAACCTCTGTTTCATCCATGTAGAAGGACTGAACGTGCTGTTGATTTGGAGAGTTATTCCAATCATGCATTACGTCGTCCTGAACTTTTCCCATGGTAAAGGTTCCACCTTCAACCATTACTAATCCAGGGGCAGTCTCCTGCTTTTTAAAATTTGAAGCATACTGAAACCCTCCCTTTTTGTCATTTATCTTCCAGCCAGTTGCTGAGGAGGTATTCTTCGAACTTGATTTTTTACTGCAGCTAGCAGACAAGCCTAACACAATAACTAATGCTAGTAAAAACTTCGATGTACTGATTTTGTTTACTTTCATACTGTTTAGTAGGTAATAAATTTATGGCGCAATATAAGAATTAACCTTTATATACCAACAAATTTTATTTAATTTTTATTTCAGAAATCAACTAAAGTGAACAAAACGCAAAAAAAAACTAAATAGTATTTCGGCAAAATATAAAAAATTTAATTTTACAGCTGTCGTAATATTTTCAGATAAAATTCGTTAACCACTTCAATGAAAAAACTCGTAGCTTTCGTAATTCTGTTGATTAGCTTCCACTCGTTTGGCCAAGTTCAAGGTAATCTGGTTATAAACTGGAGCGACAAAAAATCTATAAATCTGGGACCTCAAAAGGTAAATCTCCCAATATTCGATGCTGCCAATTTTCAATATGACGCTAGCAAAAGGCAGCTTTTTTACATATCACAGGTACCTATTTCTGCAGAGATTAACGAAAGTTCGTTGAAAATTTCCAATGTTGTTTACGCCGACATTTTGGAAAGTGAATTGGGAGAAATTGACATAACGCGAATTCCTTCAAGCATCAAGGCAACTGCAACAAACCTGAAATCAAGAGATGAGCTTTATGCCTCGCTTCTGGTTTCACCCATCATTAAGGAAGGAAGTTCATTCAAAAAGGTAAAGTCCTTCACTTATTCGCTTGGCATCAGTAGTAATCGCTTGAGCCCTTCTAATTCTGAGTTTACTTCAATTTCGAATTCCGCCTTAGCTTCAGGAAATTGGTATCGCTTTTTTATCACCAAATCAGGAGTTTACAGAATTTCAGGAAGTTTTCTGCGCGACCTAGGCATCAATGTGGATGCAATTGATCCGCGAAAAATAAAAATATTTGGTAATGGAGGGCGAATGATTCCATTAAAGAACAGCGAGTATTATCCTGCAGATATTAAAGAAAATGCGATTCAAGTAATTGGTGAAAGTGACGGTTCTTTTGATAGTTCAGATTACATCTTGTTTTATGGTGAAGGGGTTGATCAATGGAGCAAAGACAGTCAAACGACCAATAATTTGTATGATTCAAAATCGTACTACTACATCAACGTTGAGGGAATTGACGGAAAAAGAATGCAACCCATGCAACAGCCAAGTTCACCGAGTGATGTTCAAGTAAACACTTTTGACGACTATCAATACTACGAAGTTGATAATGTAAACATCGTAAGACTAGGTAGACGTTGGTTTGGAGAGCAATTTGATTTTACCGATAGTCAGAATTTTGTTTTCAAATTACCGAATGTTGTAACTACTTCGCCAGTTAACTTATTTATTTATGCCGCAGCAGTTTCCACATCAGCCACTTCTATGGAGGTAAAAGCAAACAATGAAGTTGTTGGAAATCTTAATTTTACTCCAATTGGGCCAACTGTAAAGGCGGATGCCGCTACTATCAATGCAACAATCCCGGCCAACGAAAACATAACGATCAATTTGAGGTACAATAATAATGGGGTACCGGATTCAAAAGGCTACTTAGATTACATTTTCTTAAAATCCAAACGGAATTTAACGGGATATGGCAAGCAGTTCATTTTTCGCTACGATTTGTCTTCGAGCAGCAACCAAGTAGGTGAATATCAAATAAATAATGCAGCTTCTATAAAACAGATTTGGAACATTACAGACATTTACAATGTAACCCAAATCAATAACGAAAATCAAAGTAATTTTTCGTTCAAGGCAAATTTTGGAACGGCTGAGAAATATATTGCCGTAGATCAAAACGACTTTTATAGACCGACCGCTGATTCTCGACCTCGGGTGACCAATCAGAATCTAAAGGGCACTATATTTTTAGATGGTCAAGGTCAATTTAAGGACATTGACTACCTGATAATAACGCCTTCTTTTTTGAAAAACCAAGCAGAAAAATTGGCAAATTTTCACAGAAC
>CANHBE010000228.1 GCA_947458575.1 Flavobacteriaceae bacterium
ATCAATAACGCCCAACTTACCGTCGACAACTGGATTAAAACCCACGGAGTCCGATATTTCAACGAATTGACCAACATGGCACAACTCACGGAGGAAGTGGGAGAAGTAGCGAGAATCATTGCCCGTCGCTACGGCGAACAATCCGAAAAGGAATCTGATAAGAACAAAGACTTGGGCGAAGAATTAGCCGATGTCGTGTTTGTCGTTTTATGCCTCGCCAACCAAACAGGAATAGATCTTCAAGCAGCTTTCGATAAAAAAATGGACATCAAAACCAATCGCGATCATGACCGACACCACAACAACGAAAAACTTCAATAGTGTTTGAAATAATTATTCGTGAAATTCTCAATCAATGAATATTAAGTTAGGTCAAATTGATACTGTTAGTAATGCCAAGATCAAGCTTTCAGGGAGCAAGTCTGAAACCAACCGATTGCTTCTTTTACAAGCGTTGTATCCTTCCATAACTATTGATAATGGTTCAGATTCTGACGATTCCGAAGTCATGCGAAAAGCATTTGCTTCAATCCGTTCTTCACAAGATCAGCCTATCACAATAGACATTCGCCACGCAGGAACCGCCATGCGTTTTCTTACCGCATTTTTCGCCTTGCAAGATGGAAAAGAAACTGTACTGACCGGTTCCTCAAGAATGCAAGAACGCCCGATTCAAATTTTGGTTGAAGCCCTACAGCAATTAGGAGCAGACATTTCATACGAGCGACTGCACGGATTCCCGCCATTAAGAATAAAAGGAAAAAAACTGACCGGAAATCAAGTGACTTTAGCTGCTGATGTAAGTAGTCAGTATATTTCCGCCTTATTATTGATTGCACCAAAATTAGAAAACGGATTGCAACTCACTTTACAGGGCGAAGTAACATCGGCTCCATATATTCAAATGACCTTAGATTTACTCAACCAAATTGGATTCAAAACCAAAGTTCACGAAAATCACATTATCGTTTTTCCGGCAGTTGATTTCCCGAAATTCACGACAATTACAGTCGAATCCGATTGGTCTTCTGCATCCTATTATTTTTCCATTGTTGCTTTGTCAAAATTTGGAACACAAATAACTCTTTCTAATTTCAAAACCAACAGCTTGCAAGGAGATTCAGCTTTGGTTGAGATTTACAAGGATTTCGGTGTCGAAACCACTTTCATCAACAACAGCATCGTTTTGGTCAAAACCAACCGTCAGCTGTCAACCGTCAACTACCAACTCAATCGCACGCCGGATCTTGCTCAGACGATTGCTGTGACTTCTTTCGGATTAGGAATGGCTTGTTCATTAAACGGACTTAATACGCTTAAGATCAAAGAGACCAATCGATTGGAAGCGCTACAAAATGAACTCATGAAATTAGGTGCGACTGTTACAATTACAGATGATTCTTTAACCATGATTCCCGCCGAAAAGATACAATCGGCAGTCACTATACAAACCTACAACGACCATCGAATGGCTTTGGCTTTTGCGCCACTGGCACTCAAAATCCCACTCGAAATTGCGGACGCAGAAGTCGTCTCAAAATCATATCCGAATTATTGGAATGACCTCAAAAGAATTGGATTTCGAATCAATTAACCTCTCAAGTTGACTTTATTTCAAGTGCTCGAGCCTTGTCGCCATTGCTCTTCTGAAAATAAAACTTAAAACACTTGACAACGCCTATTCCGTGAACGTATATTTGCGCCCGATAAAGAATTTAGAAGACACAATCTTCTTCATTCATAAACTTTCTAAACCTTAACAATGAAATTATCACACTTCAACTTCAACTTGCCGAAGGAACTTTTAGCTGAATTTCCGACCGAAAATAGAGATGAATCACGCCTCATGGTCATCGACCGCGCGAAGAAAACAATCGAACATCGCATGTTCAAAGACATTATCGAGTATTTTGATGATGGCGATGTCTTGGTACTGAATGATACCAAAGTTTTCCCAGCAAGACTCTACGGAAACAAAGAGAAAACCGGCGCAAGAATTGAAGTTTTCTTGCTGCGCGAACTCAATGCAGAGCAACGACTTTGGGACGTTTTAGTCGATCCGGCAAGAAAAATCAGAATCGGTAACAAACTGTATTTTGGAGATGATGATTCATTAGTGGCCGAAGTAATCGACAATACGACTTCTCGTGGAAGAACGTTGCGATTTCTTTACGATGGTTCCTATGACGAATTTAGAAATAAACTGACCGAGTTGGGCGAAACACCAATTCCAAAATATATCAATCGCGAAGTGACTCCGGAAGATGCAGAACGTTATCAAACAATTTATGCTAAGAACGAAGGTGCAGTTGCCGCGCCAACCGCAGGATTGCATTTCTCTAAACACTTGTTGAAAAGATTGGAGATCAAAGGCGTTAATTTCGCTGAAATTACACTTCACGTAGGTCTAGGAACATTCAACCCTGTGGAAGTAGAAGACCTATCGAAACACAAAATGGACTCGGAGGAACTAATCATTACCCAAGAAGCCTGTGATATCGTCAATAAAGCGAAGGTCAGCAGAAAAAGGGTTTGTGCGGTCGGAACGACTTCTATGCGAGCCATCGAAAGTTCAGTATCTTCTGCCAAAACGTTGAATCCTTATGTAGGTTGGACCAATAAATTCATTTTTCCTCCCTACGAGTTTAGTATTCCTACATGTATGATCACCAATTTCCACACGCCAAAATCAACTTTGTTGATGATGATTTCTGCATTTTGTGGTCACGACCTTATGAAGAAAGCATACGAGGAAGCCGTCAAAGAACAATATAGGTTCTATTCCTACGGCGATGCGATGTTGATTTTGTAAAAATATCAATAGTAAAAGTCCTAATATTAAAAATTCCAAATTCCAATAAGCACACACTTTGGAATTTGGAATTTTTTTTTTGGAATTTAGCTCCGCTCTGTTCAGCTTTTCCTCGATTGGAATTTGGAATTTAGTTTCGCTCCGTTCGGCTGCGCCTCGGGTGGAATTTGGAGTTTGGAATTTGGAATTTGGAGTTTGGAATTTCATAATTTGGGCGTGCCCGCATGGGTCAGGCTTTCGGCTTTATCTTTTTTTCGTGCCTCAAAAAAGGATATCGCCTCAATCCTTCACGCAAACCCGTCATTTCATCAAGTTCTTACTTCTTTCTTCTTGCTTCTCTTACTCAACCTGATACACTAACTTCACCGTAATATTCGCGGTTTTGTTTTTAGATATGGTGTTGAAAGAACCACCATAAGAAAAATCTTCAGACGAATTCTGACCCGTAATCTGGAAAACACCCATATCCGATTTCTTTAAATTACCCAAACTTGCGCCTGCATTTTTCGCGATACTTTCCGCTCTGATACGCGCGTCTTTTGTGGCTTCGGCAATCATTTTGATTTTTAATTCAGCTAATTTTGTGTAGTAATACTCCGGCGGATTAGAATAAAATTCAACACCCGAATTAATCAACTCGCTGGATTGTCTGGAAATGTCCTCAATTTTATTTACATCCTTCGATTGAACGGTTACGGTTTGATTCAAAGAGAATCCGGTGAAAATTTGCTGCTTCGTCGAGCCGTTTTCATTGTAGATATAATCAAAGTCTTTATTGAAATTTACTGCCGAAAACACAATTTCACTTGAAGCGATTCCTTTCGAAATCAGATAAGATTTGATGCGTTCTCGATCAGCATCTAATGAAGCATAGGCTTCTTTCAAACCCATACTTTTCTTTGAGAAAGATCCACTCCAGACAATCAAATCGGAAGTAAAGTCTTTTTTACCCAAACCGGTAACACTAATGGTATCGCTACTTTGGTTCCGATTCTTGAAAGCGTTTGAAAATAAATAAGCTGAGATAATCACAGCAAGTGCAATAATGATGGCGTTGGCATTTGTTTTCATTAGACAAGATTTAGTTCTTAAAAGTAAACAAAATTGTATATTCTGTACCACAACGTCACTTCTTATTTTTTGTTACTTTTACGAACCTTAAAATATAAACAATGGTGTTTCAAAATACTCTTGAATTTGCGCGAGAGCTCGATCGTAAAGATCCGCTTGCATCTTATAAAAATGAGTTTATTTTCCCACAACACGACGGAAAAAATGTGATTTACTTTACCGGAAATTCGCTGGGTCTTCAGCCTAAAAGAACGAAGAAATATGTAGACGAAATCATGAGCGATTGGGCAAATCTTGCCGTCGAAGGACATTTTTATGCAGAAAAACCTTGGTGGGATTATCACGAACGTTTTGCCAATCCGCTCGGTAAAATAGTAGGCGCAAAGCCATCTGAAATCACGGTCATGAATACGTTGACCATTAATTTACATCTTCTGATGGTCTCGTTCTACAGACCGACAAAAGGTAGATACAAGATTATCTGTGAGGAGAAAGCTTTTCCCTCCGATCAATATATGTTTCAGAGTCAAGTGCGCTTTCACGGGTACGACCCCAAAGACGCAATTGTGGAGGTAAAACGCCGCGACGGGGAACACAATATTCGATTGGAAGATGTGCTGGCAAAAATCAATGAAGTAGGCGACGAGCTGGCTTTGGTGCTGTTTGGAGGCGTCAATTATTATACGGGTCAAGTATTCGATATCAAAACCATCACAGCTGCCGGACATGAAGTAGGCGCTCAAGTGGGATGGGATTTGGCACATGCCGCAGGAAATATCAAGC
>CANHBE010000229.1 GCA_947458575.1 Flavobacteriaceae bacterium
AAAAAGGTTTTGGCAATCATTTTAAAATTATTTTCCATTGCAAAATCAAGTATTCGGTGCAAAAATACACTAAATTTGCGCGTTCAGAATTCAATGCAATAGAATAAATGTCAAATTCCAAAAATCCCACCCGAGGCGAAACTAAATCCCAAATCCCAAATTCTACATCGGAAAATTGGTTTGCATCTTGGTTCGATTCGCCTTACTACCACATTTTATATAAAGAACGTAATTATCGCGAGGCGCAAATCTTTATGGATAATCTGACACATTATCTCAATTTGCCTGAACATGCGAAAGTATTGGACTTGGCCTGTGGGAAAGGTCGACACGCCATCTATTTGAACCAATTGGGATTTGAAGTTACCGGTATCGATCTTTCTGAAAATAGCATTGCCATTGCCAACAAAAACGCCAATGCATCGCTACATTTCCAAGTGCATGACATGCGACATGCGTTTGATGAAAAGTACGATGCCATTTTCAACTTGTTTACCAGTTTCGGCTATTTTGAAAGTGACGAAGAACATTTGAAAACGTTAATTGCGATGAAAGAAGGTCTTACAGACTATGGTTTTGGCGTCATCGATTTTATGAATGTCAACAATATCATTGCTAACTTGGTTCCTGAGGAAACCAAAACTGTTGACGGCATCGACTTTCACATCAAACGATATCACTTGGATGGCTATATTTTTAAAGAAATCGATTTTGAAGATCAAGCTCAGCAATTTCATTTTACTGAAAAAGTACGCGCATTCTCACTGCAAGACTTTCAAGACCTTTTCAGCACAGCAGGCATTTATCTCTTAGATATTTTTGGCAATTATAAATTGAAAAAGTTTCATAAAACCGATAGCGAACGTCTGATTATGATCTTCAAATAATGAATTATCTTTTACCTTTTTTATCGGTCCTGATTGGTTATGCCATTGCCCTATTCTTGCAACCCAAAAACAAGAAAAACCTCAAATTGCTTTTAGCATTCAGTGGTTCTTTTTTGTTGTCGCTGACCGTTGTTCACTTGTTACCGGAAGTATACGAAAGTCACGATCATGCTACCGGGATTTTCATCATGATTGGGATCTTATTTCAAATAATCCTAGAGTTTTTCTCGAAAGGCGCCGAACACGGCCATGTGCATGGGCACGACACCATGGTTCAAATGCCTTGGTTGCTTTTTATCAGTTTATGTATTCACGCCTTTTTGGAAGGAATGCCAATCAATCGGCATCATCATTTAGCCATGGGCATTAGCGTTCACCACTTGCCAATAGCAGTTATTCTGACCACATTCTTTATCAAAAGTCAACTCAATAAAACGGCTATTCTCCTATTTATGCTCACGTTCGCTGTGATGACTCCGTTTGGCACTTTCCTCGCCGATGCGCTGCCAGTAGTCAACCAATATTACAATCAAATTACCGCTATTGTCATAGGCATACTATTTCATATTTCATCGACAATTATTTTCGAAAGCAGCGAAGGACACAAATTCAATATTGCAAAAGTCTCGATGATTGTTTTGGGAATTTTGCTGGCATATTTTATATAAGTTTTAGCTGCGCTCAATTCGGCTGCGCCTCGGGTGGGCGTGACCACAAGGGTCGGGCTCTTCGCTATAATCTTTTTTTCGTTCCTCAAAAAAGGATTGCCGCTTCTATCCCTCACGCAGCCTCGCGTAAAATTGTTAATCCGTTTTTTGATTCAAAAAAACTGTTTACTCCTTATTCTTTGCGAGCAAAAAATACTACTTTTGACAAGCAACCAAGCAATCGATTCAACGACTTAACGATTCAACAATTCAACGATTCAACCGTCCCACATGGCCTTCATCAAAACCACAGAACAATCTTCTAAATACGAATCCCTAGAAAAAATGTCGGTTACAGAACTGCTTACCAACATCAACCAAGAAGATCAAACTGTTCCATTAGCTGTCGCGAAAGCATTGCCGCAAATTGAAAAACTCGTAGACGAAATTGTGAGCAAGATGAAAAGTGGTGGTCGTTTGTTTTATATCGGTGCCGGAACTTCCGGTCGACTCGGAATCGTTGATGCTTCTGAATGTCCACCCACGTTTGGAGTACCTTTCGATATAGTCAATGGTATCATTGCCGGTGGAGACCAAGCCATTCGTCGCGCTGTAGAAAATGCGGAAGATAGTCTGACGCAAGCTTGGATCGATTTGCAAGAACACCAGATCAATTCTAATGATGTCGTGGTCGGTATCGCGGCATCAGGAACAACACCTTACGTCATTGCAGGCTTGCAGAAATGTAACGAAAATCATATTGTCACCGGTTGTATCACCTGCAATGTTGGGAGTCCGTTGGCACAAACCGCAAATTTCCCAATTGAAGTTGTTGTCGGTCCGGAATTCGTAACCGGAAGTTCCCGCATGAAAGCAGGAACCGCACAGAAATTAGTGCTTAATATGATTTCCACAGCAACGATGATTCAATTGGGTAAAGTTAAAGGCAACAAAATGGTCGACATGCAACTCAGCAACGACAAACTCGTTGATCGCGGCATCAAAATGATCATCGGTGAAATTGGCGTTTCGTACGAAGAAGCATCAATACTCTTGCAAACTCATGGTAGTGTTCGAAAAGCGGTAGACTATTTTCAAAATAACAAATAAACCAAATGGCAATCGACAGAAAAGAACTCAACAAAGGCATTGGTAAACTTGCTTGGGCATTACCGTTGCTACTTTCAGGTCCGGTATTTATTTACAATGCGTTTATCAACAAGGAAAACATATGGCATTACTTGGTTCTCGCTATTGGAGTCGTCATTTGTTTGGGCGGTGTTTATATGATGTTTATGGGCATCAAGACCATCGTCGATTGTTTGTTTGATAGCAACGACGACTAATGGACGATCTTTTAAACGTACACAAAACTTTTGAGAAAATTATCGCTATTGGCGCCGCCATTCAATACAAAGAATTTGAAGGTTGCGTCTTCAAACAATGCGATTTCTCAAATTCTGATTTTGCCAATAGCACTTTTAGCGACTGCGAATTTATCAATTGTAATGTCTCGATGCTGCAAGTCAACAATACCGCTTTCCAATCCGTCGCATTTAAAAATTGTAAAGTCTTGGGCATTCAATTTCATCAATGTTCCGACTTCCTATTTGCGGTAAATTTCGAAGATTGTATATTGGATTTTGCCTCGTTTTCCGGTAAGAAAATGCCGAAAACTAAGTTTATTTCCTGTTCATTGAAAGAAACAGTTTTTGTCGGAACCAACCTGACCTCAGCCGTTTTCGATCAGTGTAATTTAGAAAATGCTGCATTCAATGAAACCCAATTGGCTGGCGCCGACTTGACGACTGCGTTCCATTACAAAATCAATCCGGAGTTTAATCCGATGAAAAAGGCCAAGTTCTCAAGCTCAGGAATCATTGGACTTTTGGAGCAATATGATATAAAAATCGAATAAGAGCCGGCAGTAGTTTAATAAATGTTTAGCAACTGATGATTGGTTCGATAGTTACGTTTTGCTTTATTTTTGCGACACAAAAAATTCAACTATGAAATTGAGCTTGTATTTACTTTTAGGCATGACTTTTTGTTCATTTGCCCAAGTAAAAATAATCACTGGCGAAATAAAAGATGCGGAAAATAAAGTTGCCTTGGCCTACGCAAATATTGGAATTTCGAATAAAAATTCAGGTACCGTTTCAAATGCAAAAGGAGAATTTTCGCTAAAGATCCATGAAGATGTTAAAGAAAACGATTTGATCACGTTTTCACACGTAGGCTATCAAACGAAAACAATTGCCATCTCCAAACTCAATCTCATCCGGCCTGTGATTGAACTAGAACCTGAAAAAAACCAGCTTGATGAAGTTGTGGTAAAATTCGTAAAACCCAAGCCCAAAATAATTGGAAGAAATTCTAAAGGTCTTGGCTTGATGCACTGCAATTTTTACTCCTATTACGAGCAAGATGTTGATGACCGATTGAGTAAAGAAATCGGAATAAAATACAAGCTAAAGAAAGATTGCAAAATCAATGATCTGAATTTCAACATCACTTCAAATGAATTCAGTTCACTGAAATTCCGGTTGAATTTTTATAAAGTTTCCAACGGTTTTCCGACTGACCTTATATCGTCGAGGGATGTAGTTTTTGAGATTAAGGATGAATTTAAAGGTTGGTTTACTGTCGACTTAAAGCCCTATGACATCTATTTAGATCAAGAATCTGAGGAAATCGCCATAACCATTCAATGGGTTGAAAGTAAGAAAGCCAATGAGAAGAGCAAGTACTTTGGTATTTCTACTGCAATGTCAGCAACTGATACGTGTTTCTACAGAGAGAAATCAATGGATACATGGAAAAAAAGTAGCCAGAGTTTAAGTTTCTACTTAAACGCGATGTGCAAATAAATAAGAAGCAAGTGAATTGGCAAAACCTTTTCCATCAAAAGAAAAGCAATGAGTAAACATCGTAAAATGAATGAAAGTAAATTTTTACAAACGCATCGACAAGAATGATAACTTTGCGGCTTGTTAAGATAATTTTTGAAATATAAGATAATGCCCTAGCCCTGATGGCAGTGGACATCCTTTTTCTCAACCCTTTCAGAGTTTGAAACTCTGAAAGGGTTGAGAAAAAGATGGAACGGACAGCAGGATAAAG
>CANHBE010000230.1 GCA_947458575.1 Flavobacteriaceae bacterium
CTAGAGGGGTTAATAATTCTTAACGAATCTCTAGATCGCTGAAACAACGCAAAATCGTTTCAAAATGAGAATTGCTGAATCAGTTATCAGTAGACCTCTTGCATAATTTTTTTATGGTATAATATAGGGTTTTGCTTTTGTCTTAATTCTTAGATTGAAGTGTAATAAAGAATAAAATTTGATCTTAGGTCAGTAAATCATCTATAATTTTGTTATGTTTATTAGCAAAATTATGGATTATCAAAACTTATCAGATGAACAATTCAAACGCCGTTTCGGTGGGGAGCATCTCATTTATGTAAGTGAGTAATTATACTTATCCATAAAACCGGTTTCTAGCAAGGCTTTCAAAATAGCTTGACATAAAAACCTGATTTAGGGGTTACAAAGGTGAGATGCTCTCAGGGCAGCTCTTGTCCGAAACGGCGATCACATTACCTCTGGATGGGGTTGCGGGGCTTGCTTCAGTGTGCTATACTTATCCACAGGATGTTCAAGATTAAGTACCTAAGCAAAATTAATTGCACATATCTAACCACCTCTTGCCTCTTGCCTTTTGCATGATTGCCTTTCTTCACTAGGAAATTTATTTTGCACGACTACTTAGTGCTATTTCTGATAAAATCTTACTGATGCCTACTTTTAAAGCTTTTTGTACTTAGACAGAACAGTTAAAATATTGCTGGCAAAAGACTGGATGGCTTGCGTTTTTAGGAAATCTATAATCCAGTGACTGTAGTTTGGCTAGGCATCATTTTTTTGGTTCTTCGGTTTGTCTTATGCAACGTACAGGGTTATAAGGAATGAAACTCTTATAGAGAAAGACATTTGGCGATTTTTTTAAATTGTTTTCGCTCTAGAGCGAACTAATAAATCTCTTGCCAGATAAGGATTTAGTTCATTTATGCCACCCTATCGAACCATACTAAGTAACGAAGAACCATTTTTTTTACACCAATACATTCCATCTCCTTCGGGAGGAGTAAAATATGAGCGAAGCTATTTTTGTTGGACGTAAAATAGAACTGAGTCTGCTTAACAGATTGTTGTTACAGGCTTCAGAGGGACATGGTGCTTTAGTGTTTATTGAGGGTGAAGCAGGAATAGGAAAATCATCTCTTATATCGCAATTTAAAGAACTAGCTTCCAGAACCGAAAATGCGAAGCAAATGCGATTTGTTTACGGATATTGCTATGAAGAAAATGGAGAGCAAAACGCATATCAGCCGTTTGTCGAAGTTCTTAGTGCTTTGCTTGAAGTCAATAAGACTGCAAGCAATCTAGCTGTTATGTTTCTTTCTATACTGCGTGAAACAGGTATAGACTGGCTGAATATGATCCCTGGCGTTGGTTCAGTACTTGGAGCAAGTATCAAAACAGCATCGATAGCAAGTCAGTGGGCTTTAGGAACGAACAATAATCAATTAAAAGCTGATTCACTTGCAAACCAATACATAAAGTCTATTTCAAAAATTGTCACCAAGTATCGACCTATGGTAGTGGTAATTGAAGATGCTCACTGGATTGATGAATCATCTTGTAATCTTTTAATGCGCCTTGCAAAAAGAGTAACTTCACTACCGGTACTAATAGTTATCACTTGCCGACCAAGCTATTTAATTGAGGAACATACATTAAGTAAGGTCAAAAATGAATTATTAATGAAAAATTTAATATCAATCATTCCTGTATTTGGATTAAATATTGAGGAAACAAGAGAGTACATTGTGCGACGTTTTGGTTCAACGATGAATCAATATTTGGCAGAATGGCTCACTATTATTTCTGACGGATTGCCTCTCTTTGCTACTCAATATCTAAGCTTATTATAGCAAAATGGTGTGATACAGCAAATAGACATTGGAAATTACAATTTTAATGGTGAAATTAAAATTGTTATGGGCAAATGGCAGGTTTCTGGTCATCTTGCTAATACAGCTATACCAGAGACTATTGAGGCTTTGTTAGAAGAGCGAATTGAGAGAATTTTGGAAGAAGATAGGGAAATGCTCCAAGTTGGTGCAGTACAAGGCAAACAGTTTTTCTCATCAGTATTAGCCAATCTTCTCCAGCAAGAAGAAAGAAACGTATTAAAACGCTTGAGAAAGGTAATGGAGCAGCATAATGTTGTAAAGGTTCATTCAGATACAGAAGTATCTATTCTTAGATCAGAAGTATACTCATTTGAGCATATAATGCTCCAACAAATGCTTTACAAAAAACTAAGCCCTCGTGAAAGAGTTTTGTATCATCAAGATGTTGCTGAATTACTTGAAAAAATGCTCATTGATGAGAGGAATTTAGCTCGTAGGCTAATACTTGAGATTGCTAATCATTTTGATAAAGGAAACTTACCTTTGAAGGCAGCATATTATTACAAGCAAGTTTCGCAATTTCTTGTTGTTGATGGAGCCTATGCCGAAGCGATTTCAATATGCAAGCGAGCGATTGAAATTATCAGAAATTGCGATGAATCAAGTCATTTAAAAGCAGAGCTAATTGAACTTTTAATGATTTCAACAAGATGGCGCAGAGGTTTAAAAGTGAAATCAGAATTGTCTCTTCTAACCCTTGCAAAAGAAGGAGAAGAAGCAGCTGAAAAATCAGGAGATTTTTCATTACTAGCTAGATTGAAATACAATCATGCGATACTTGCAGGTGAAACAGAGGGTTTATCATCCTGGATACAAGGTTTACGAAATGCCTTAGAAGCTGCAAAAAGGGCAAATGATCCTATTAGTCAGTTCATAATTGCTTCTCAATTAGGGCAAGAACTTAGAGGTCAAGATTTTAAAGCTGGCATACAACTTCAGCGACAAGCTATGTCTTGTTTTGAAAAGAAAATAATAAAGGCAAACCAAGAAATTCCCTCTGAAATAAAAAAACAGTATCATTTGATGCAAACCCTATTGGGTGTTGGTGAGTTCGATTCAAGCCACTTTGAAAAAGCGATTGATTTACTTCAAGAAAGTGTTAACGGTTTTAAGCAGTTAGGATTTATAGATGCGCTTCCAGAATGCCTGAACTATTTAGCACAAACCTATTTTAGTTTGGGATTATTTGAGAAAGCTGAACAAGCTCTTGTAGAAGCCATAGAAGTGGTTGAGGACACTGATGAAGCGCATTCTTGGAATGGGTATAACTTAGCTCTACGCGGCAAGTTGTATTTAGAGTGGAATAGAATTGAGGATGCTGTTGCTCCAATCCTTTTAGGTTGGCAAGAAAGCCAAAGAACTCAATTAAAATGGCAGACTCCTTTGGTGAGAAACTAGTATGTTGAGCTTTTAATAAATCCTAAATATCAAGGATTTAATTTAGGTGAAGCTGACTTTCAATTAGCTATTACGATTGAAGAGACGCAACGTTCTGGTTATCATCGTAGTGCAATTATGGCTCTTTCTCTCCGCAGTTTAGTTGCTTTGATGGATAAGAGATTTGGGGCGGCTCTTGTGTACAGTTCTCAAGCAGTTAGCTATTTTAAAAAGATGGGGACTTTGCCAGCTTTACGGATAGAGGAAATTCTTTTCAATCATTATCAAGTGCTAACAGCAGTAGGAAAGCACAGGGAAGCTCAACATTATATAAGACAGGCGTTTACTATTCTTGAAAGAAAAACAAATACTATAAAAAGCGAAGAATATCGGGTTTTATTCCTTGAACGTGTTCGGCTAAATCGAGAAATTCGCAAGTCAGTAGAATTATCGCAGGATCAAGGTTGTTTGTAGCCATCGCTGTAGGGTACGTAATCAGGGTAAGCTCATCTAATTTGGTATAAATTGTACTTGACAAAGATTTCTAAATGGGTTGTCAAACTGGCTGTAGCACCGTCCCCTACAGCCAGTACCCGGACTGTGGTTTCAAGGGGAATATGCCTACGAATTTAATGACCGGTATAGTATGTCGGCTCAGGGGGGTTATCTTTGGTTAGGCTACAGTGTTCAAAATGTGCGCTGGCAGCCTAGCTTTAGCTACCGCTTTGCCGGTTTTAGTGGCGATAACCCCAAAACTGCTACATACGAACGTTTTGATCCCTTGCAAGCGAGTGGTTTAACTGACTGGTTACAGGGAATTAGTCTCGGCAAGGTTTATAACAACTCTAATAGTTTTTCTCATCGAGTCAATTTTACGGTGATGCCTACCAGTAACTTTGAGTTATCTCTAGATTACTACTACCGGTTTGCCGACACTTTGAATAATTTAGGGGGTAATCCCGCCCTCCAGACGCTGAAATCCTCTGATCTTGGCCATGAATTACTGTTAATCGGGCGATATTATCTGTCTCAAAATTTCTTGCTTCAGGGGGTTGGTTCGGTAGCGTTTCCGGGTAGTGCTATTCGTCTCGCAGCGGAGAATAATACTAGCCCTTGGGTTACTCTACAAGTGTCCCTGTTTATGTTTTTCTGAGTTTATCCTCCTGTTGCCAGAGGACAAGGATGATAGTATGTGATATAATTTACTCTTGCTTTCATCTACATATTTAAGTGATTTTGTCAAGAAAATGAGCGAATTAAAATTCCAAATCACCGCTATTGATCATCAACTTTCCAAACGTCTGATCGCTCTCGATCCCGCAGGATATTTTATTATTTATCTCGACCGAGAAGCTGGGTTAATCTGTGCCAAACATTACAGCAATATTATCAACGAAAAA
>CANHBE010000231.1 GCA_947458575.1 Flavobacteriaceae bacterium
CAGTTCGGCTGTAGTGAAACCAGGTAAACTCTATGCGGTGAAATTCCAAGTATATCGGCATTTAAGGGTTTCTCGCCCGTTGTCGAAGGGTAGGAAGCTCGAACCAATGAGTAATTGTTGGTCTAGATAAATGATAAGGGCTTGCTTTGGCGAGTACAGAATCCGGCTTATAGGTCTGCTTTTTTTTAGATTACAAGATTTTGGGATTTTAGCATTGTAATATTTTTTAGGAGCCGGGAACCTGCTATCCGTTGCAAGTCCTCGCTGCGCTGCGGGCTTTTCTCTTCTATCAGGGCTAGGGCAGCAGTTGTCAATAGTCGTATTTCTGCAATCTTAGAGTTCTGTAATTGCTTCGCTTTCCCCAGTATTTATTTCAAAAAAACTAAAAATAGAACCGCCATAACTTTTCTTAAATGAAAAGTGTATCAAGTGATCGAGTTTAGTATATTTAGAATGTTCGATAATCATCATGCCATCGTTTTCCAATAATCCGTTTTCAAAGACAGCAAGCACAAGTTCGTCAAAAGACTTTTGGTCTAACGCATACGGCGGATCAGCAAAAATAATGTCGTATGTAGTTTTGCAACGCTTGATATAAGGCATGACATCGCTTTTGATGGCAGCAATATTAAAGTCGAATTCAGCAGCCGTTTGTTTGATAAATTTCACACAACCAAAATCTGTATCAATACTTGTGATGTTCTTACTACCACGAGAAGCAAATTCATAGCTGATATTTCCGGTTCCTGAAAACAAGTCGAGCACTTTCAAATCTTCAAAATGAAAATGATTGTTGAGTACGTTAAAAAGTGCCTCTTTACTCATATCAGTCGTTGGACGAACCGGCAGGTTTTTCGGAGGCGAAATCCGTCTTCCTTTAAATTTTCCTGAAATGATTCTCACGATTGCAAGAGAATAAAATGCTTCAAATTTTCTGAATGATAAAGTGAATTAGTCGATTGTAAATCGCTTACATCCAAAAAGCTAACATTGCGAATATATTTATAAGCAATTTTGAAATAGTCGTCTTCTTCATCTATATTTCCGAGGAATTCCAGTTTGAAACTCTCCGGATTCATGTTGAGTTGTTCTGCAGCAAATAGAAGATAGTAAATCAAATCTTCAGGCGATTTATATTCGAACGTATTGTAGAGTAGTAAATGTTGATTCTGTACCACAACGATTTCAAAATGGTTGGTAGCCAAGTGTACAAACATCTTTTTTTCGTCTATATTTCTAGAGCGCTCAAGCAAACGCGACACTAAAACAGTCGACACATGCTTAAACGTGAAAGTCCCAAAATGATCTATGAAAATATTATTGATGTTCGCATACGGAACGTAAACGTTGTGTATTGGCGCAATAGTTAAAGTATCAAAGTCAAAAGTGTCTGTTTCGAATACTTTTACATTGTATTGCATATAGCTACCCAAATAGTTTTCGTCGAAAAACGGATCGGGGACGAATGTCGATAGATGGTTGTCGTACAAAACTTCAACCTCATCAAAAGCGGCTTTAAAAAAAGGATGCTCCTTCATAGTTTGAACGAGTGTATCTTCTATGTTGAAATGTGGACTCGCAACGTCAAACGCAACGCTGTCCAGCTCCAGCACTTTGTTATTTAATGTATCAGTATTGATAAACGACATGCAATCCAAAGAAATTTGAATGGTTAGCTTGCGGTATTTTTTTTCGGTGATGTTGGCTGCGTTGACTAACATATAATAGATTTTCGGTTCAAAATCAATACGACAAACTTACAATTATTTTAGCTGTATTTTATATTTTTTTGAGGAGCTAAATCCTGCTGTTCACGAAACCCGAGCGCAGCGAATTGGACGATCTCTTATGAAAACATTGATTTTCTCTCCGAACAGCGCTGGAAAATGAATCGCTAGATACGTGTGTTTTAGGTTTGCATTGTACAATTAAAATTCTATTCCGCTAACTTTCCAACAATCCAATAATCCAAAAATCTTCCTTACTTTGCGGGTAGAAAAAGCAACCATGAGTTTCCCCAATTTTTACAGCATTCTTTCCCGAAACTTTCCCTTTCAACCTACTGAAAAACAGGATATTTTCTTTCAACAAATTGCGGAGTTCATAACCAATAATAACAAGGACGAAATCTTTGTCTTGAAAGGTTATGCAGGAACAGGAAAAACTACCGTGATTGCCACAATCGTCAATCATCTCGTAGAGATCAATAAGAAATATGTGCTATTGGCGCCCACCGGTCGCGCGGCTAAAGTCATTGCGAATTATTCTCAAAAGCCTGCATTTACAATTCACAAAAAGATTTATTTCCCGAAAAAAAGCAGCGGTGGCGGCGTGAGTTTTACCTTGCAACCCAACAAGCACAAAGACACGATTTTTATCGTCGATGAGGCGTCGATGATTTCTGATGTACAAACCGAAAGCAATCTATACGACAATGGTTCTTTGTTAGACGAATTGATTTCTTATGTCTACGCCGGAAACAATTGCAAAATGATTTTGCTAGGTGATACTGCTCAGTTACCGCCTGTAAACCTGTCTATTTCTCCGGCGCTTGATATCGATTCACTTGCCCGTCAATTCGATAAAGACATCAAACACATTGAGTTTGACGAAGTGATGCGTCAAGAGGAAGAATCGGGTATTCTATACAATGCGACGGAGCTGCGAGAATTACTCAAAGACGATTTTATCCCGAATTTCCAATTTCATTTAAAAGGTTTTACCGATATCATCCGTTTGTCTGACGGATATGATATTCAAGATGCCATCAATCAAGCGTACAGTCGATATAGCATAGAAGATACCGCTTTTATTGTACGATCGAATAAACGTGCCAATCAATACAATCAGCAAATTCGGATGAAGATTTTGGATAAGGAAAGTGAACTTGCAGCAGGTGATTACCTCATGGTTGTGAAGAACAATTACTTTTGGTTGAAAGAAACTGACGAGGCTGGATTTATAGCCAATGGCGATATTATCGAAGTGATGCAGATTTTTAATTTGAAGGAATTATACGGATTCAAATTCGCCAATGTCAAAGTGCGCATGGTCGATTATCCCAACCAAAAGCCATTCGAAACCGTTTTGCTGTTGGACACTTTGGTAAGCGAATCGCCTTCTTTGAGTTACGACGAATCAAATCGCTTGTACCAAGAAGTCATGAAGGATTATGAAGGAGAAACCAAATATAAGAAATTTCAAAAAGTGAAGGAGAACGAGTATTTCAATGCCTTGCAAGTAAAATTTTCGTATGCAATTACTTGTCATAAAGCCCAAGGAGGCCAATGGAATACAGTGTTTGTCGAGCAGCCATACTTACCGGATGGTATCGATCGGGATTATGTGCGTTGGCTTTATACTGCCATCACACGAGCCAAAGACAAATTGTACTTGATCGGATTTAAGGAAGAGAACTTTTTTGAGTAATAGGCTACAAGTCATGAATTCACGTGGTTTTCTTGGTTTCTGGAAATCCCTAGCCCGGATAAAAATGAAAATCCTTTTGTGGCGGTGTTCGCCGCAAAAGATTGTAATGGTTAGCCGGAATAGCTCCTACTATTAAATAAAAACTTTGCGACTCCGTGACTTTGTGGCAAAAACAAAACGCAGTACCTTAGCACCTCAGAACCGTAAAACCTTGTCAATGAAAATCATCGCTGTTATTCCAGCTCGCTATGCTTCAACCCGATTTCCTGCGAAATTAATGCAAGATTTGGGAGGAAAGACGGTCATTACTCGAACGTATGAAGCGGCGTTACAAACGCAATTATTTGATGATGTTTTTGTAGTCACTGATTCGGAATTGATTTTCAATGAAGTTGTCTCGAATGGCGGAAAAGCAATCATGAGTGTTAAAGAGCACGAGTCGGGCAGCGACCGAATTGCCGAAGCGGTCGAACATCTTGCTGTAGACATCGTTGTCAATGTGCAAGGCGATGAACCTTTTATTGATGCGGCATCGCTCTCGAAGGTTGTCGAGGTTTTTCGGAACGATCCGGAAAAGAAAATTGATTTGACTTCATTGATGCGCGAGATCACAGACGAAGCGGAGATCAATAACCCAAATAATGTTAAAGTTGTGGTGGATCAAAATGGCATGGCGTTGTACTTTTCCCGTTCGGTCATTCCGTATCCGAGAGAGAAGAACGTCGGTGTCCGTTATTTCCAGCACATCGGGATTTATGCGTTTCGAAAACAAGCTTTACTCGATTTTTATCATTTGCCGATGAAATCATTGGAAGCCTCAGAAAAGTTAGAGCAGTTACGTTATTTGGAGTTTGGGAAACGTATCAAAATGATAGAAACGAAGCACATCAGTTTTGGTATAGATACGCCTGAAGATTTAGAAAAAGCCAGGAAATGGTTTTAACCTTCATGATCTTCATTGTCAAAATAGCCTTTAGATTTCACTTTGGTCGAGAAGAAATTTAAAAACAAAATAACAAATGACAAGAAGAACATTGCTTGTACGGAAGCTAGAAATTTACCGTAAGTCGTAATGGGGTAATAATCGCCATAACCTATGGTGTTTGAAGTCATTAAGCTAAAATACAAAGCATCTGACCAATGGGCAAAAGGTATATTTGTATTCTGACCCAATGTGTAAAACACTCCAAAAGAAATGACAACTTCCAAA
>CANHBE010000232.1 GCA_947458575.1 Flavobacteriaceae bacterium
AATATCATCAATAATCCAACTCCGGCATGGACCAAACAGCCCACGGAATTAAGCGATGAGGATTATAAGAATTTCTACCACGAATTGTATCCGATGCAATTCGAGGAACCTTTGTTCAACATTCACTTAAATGTTGATTATCCTTTCAATCTTACCGGAATATTGTATTTCCCAAAATTAGGTGCGGATTTACAAATCCAAAAAGATAAAATCCAACTGTACCAAAATCAAGTGTATGTTACCGATAATGTTGAAGGAATTGTACCCGAGTTCCTGACCATGTTGAAAGGTGTTATTGATTCGCCGGACATTCCGCTAAACGTATCGCGCTCTTACCTTCAGGCAGACGGAGCGGTAAAGAAGATCTCAAATTACATTACCCGTAAAGTTGCCGATAAGCTTAAATCTCTTTTTACTGAAAATCGAGAAGATTTCGAGAAGAAATGGAATGACATCAAAATTGTTTTGGAATACGGAATGCTCTCTGAGGAGAAGTTTTATGAAAAAGCAGGCGCATTCGTATTATACCCGACGGTTGATGGCAAGTACTTCACATTAGATGAATTGAAAGAAAATTTAAAGGCAAACCAAACCGACAAGGACGGAAAATTAGTATTGCTTTATGCTGGAAACAAAGATGCACAGCATGCATACATCGAAATAGCAAAGGAAAAAGGATATGAAGTTTTGTTATTGGATTCGCCAATCATTTCGCACTTAATTCAAAAATTAGAATCTGATAACGAGAACCTTACCTTTACCAGAGTAGATGGTGATCACATCGACAACCTAATCAAAAAGGAAGAGACAACTATTTCGAAGTTATCTGAGGAGGAACAAAACAACCTAAAAACCGTGGTGGAAGAAATTGTTCCGAAACCAACTTACACTGTTCAATTGGAAGCACTCGATAGTAATGCAGCTCCTTTTATCATTACTCAACCTGAATTCATGCGAAGAATGAAGGAAATGAGTCAGACTGGCGGTGGCGGTATGTTTGGTATGGGAAATATGCCTGACATGTACAATTTGGTGGTGAATACCAACTCTGAATTAGCAACCAATATTTTGAATACAAATGATAAGACCGCACAAGAGAACTTGGTGAAGCAAGCCCTTGACTTGGCGAAATTGTCTCAAAATCTTTTGAAAGGCGAGGAATTGACAGCTTTTGTAAAACGGAGTTTTGAGTTGATCAAGTAAGCTTTAACACCAAAAATAATAACCTGTAAGTGCATGCTTACAGGTTTTTTTTGCCTTTAGATTTAAAACCATAAATTTACAACAAAACCTAATTATGTTACTCTCCATCGAAACCCCTGCCCTTCTTTTCTCCGCAACATCATTGATTCTTTTGGCCTACACAAATCGTTTCCTCACGATTGCTCAGATCGTTCGAGGGCTAAAAAAAACCTACGATGAACAAAACAACAAAAGCATCCTCCTTGAAATAAAGAATTTAAATATAAGACTCTCACTCATCAGATATATGCAGCTTTTTGGTGTCTTATCGCTCTTTTTGTCGGTCTTTGCCATGCTGTTGCTTTTCATAGAGTCGATGACGATTGGCATATACATTTTTGGTCTCAGCTTACTCAGTTTATTAATTTCGTTGGGGATTTCATTTTGGGAAATCAGTATTTCAGTTACTGCATTGCGAGTACATCTTAAAGATCTCATTGATTCAGAAAATTAAAAATGAATTCACTTTTTAACAACGAATCCGTCATTTTTGACATACCCGATGCTGACATTACATATTATCCGGCATTTTTTAACGTGGAAATATCCGATCAGCTTTTCGAGGAATTAAAGCACGGCATACCATGGCAACAAGATCAAATCAGAGTCTATGGCAAAGAGTACTTACAGCCGAGACTGACGGCGCTTTTTGGTAACGAAGGTAAACCATACTCGTATTCCAATATCATCATGCAGCCGCATCCATGGACGCATTTGCTTCAAAAAATAAAGTACAAGGTTGAAAGCGAGATTGATGAACAATTTACAACGGTCTTACTCAATTATTATCGTGACGGAAAAGACAGCAACGGTTGGCATGCAGACAATGAAAAAGAACTGGGAATCAATCCAATTATTGGATCTTTGAGTTTTGGTGCTGAGCGTGTCTTTCAATTAAAACACAATTCAATCAACTTGAGAAAAAGCATCGTCCTTGAACATGGCAGCTTACTGCTAATGAAGGGAACCACACAACATTTTTGGAAACATCAAATCCCGAAAACAAGCAAACCTGTCGGTGATCGCATAAACTTGACATTTCGCATTATTAAATAAGGGACTTTTAAATTGAAATAAAATGAATGACATGATCGATTACTTTTCGGATATCCCATCGTTACATCGAAGTCTTATTCTTGTCGGCGGCATCACCCTATTTTGGTGGCTGGAGAATGCATTTCCATTATTCAAATTTCAGTACAAAAAATGGCAACATGCAGGTATTAATTTCTTCTTCACCTTAACTACCATCATAATCAACTTCGTGCTTGCATTTATGCTATTGGCAACGAGTGAATGGACGAAAAAAAATCAATTTGGAATTTTGAATTGGCTGCCTGAAATGAATTCGGTTTCAACATGCATTCTCGGCTTGTTACTACTGGACTTTATCGGTGCCTATCTCGTTCATCTCATCGAACACAAAACACCATTTTTCTGGCGTTTTCATTTGATTCACCATAGCGACACATGGATTGATACAACGTCAGCCAACCGACATCATCCTGGTGAAAGCATGCTAAGATTTGCCTTTACTTGCTTGGGCGTTTTGTTGGTGGGTTGTCCGATGTGGCTTGCTTTTTTGTATCAAACACTCTCGTTGGTTTCCACACAATTTAGTCACGCTAATATCAAACTGCCAAAAAAAATTGATCATTACTTAAGCTACCTGATCGTGACGCCCGACATGCACAAGATACACCATCACTATAAATTGCCTTACACAGATAGCAACTATGGTAATATTTTCTCGATTTGGGATCGCCTATTGGGCACTTATATGACTCTTCCTGTTGAAAAAATTATTTACGGCATAGATACTTACCCCGAAGAACGCGAACACAACAGACTTTCTTCCTTACTGAAGATTCCTTTCCAAAAGTATCGGAAAGCTTCCGCCGCTGAAAAAAAATAAAATCGAATATTTGATGTAATTTATTTTTTTACTAATATTGACTGAGCAATCATTACCACCAAAGAAAGTTGAATTAATTTTGATTGAATGAAAAAAAGCAAGCGGATCGAATTAACGTATGAGCAAAATCAGCGACTTATTTCGCTGGCTCTTGAAGAACGAAATCCTTACGAAATCATCAAAAAAGAACTAGGGATTGACGAAAAAGATGTTCTCGAAATAATGAAGAAAAAATTGCCTGCGGACAAATTTGAAATATGGAAAAAGAAAGCAAATGCCGCAAAACCAAAGCCAAAGCCAATAAAAATTGATGATTTTGAAGATGATTTGGATGGCAAATATTATATCAAGAACAAACTCGATTAGTGTATAAACACCTCATAAGCTCTCGTAATCCGAGAGCTTTTTTTTGCAGACCAACTTTCTGAGCAATATAATTGCAAATCTTACTGTATTAAATTCGCAAACTGAAACTATTTTATACATTTGACAACTTATTAAAAAACACCTGCAAAAAATGAAAAAAATCACGCTATTTGTATGCATACAATTGTTTATCTCCATCTCAACAATAAGTGGGCAGTCAAAGGATCTTGTTCAAGTTACTATAGATTTGAAAACCATAGAAAATGACAAAGTTGCAGTGACGGTTGTACCTCCAAAAATTAAAACTTCGGAAATTATTTATCACTTTCCAAAAACAGTTCCTGGCACCTATTCTGCCGATAATTTTGGCCTTTATATAGATAATTTTAAAGTTTATGATAAAAAAGGCGCCTATCTTACTGCGACTAAGATTGATGACAATTCATGGAAAATCAATGACGCCACCAAAATCGGTTCAATTTCCTATTATGTAAACGATACTTATGATATTGAGTCGACACACGAAATATTTTCACCGGTAGGAAGCAATATCGATGCGGGTTCAAACATCGTCCTCAACACACATTGCTTTGTTGGATTTTTCGAAGGATATACAAAAACTGGATATAAACTTACTGTATTGCATCCGGAAAATTTATGGGGAGCAACATCATTGACCGATGCTGATCCCAGCAAAAGCAGCGATGTATTTACTGTCTCACGATATGCAGAATTGGTTGAGAATCCTATTATGTATAGCAAACCTGATTATACGACTTTTACCATCAATGACATGCAGATTTTAATTGCAGTTTATTCTCCAAATGGCGTACATAGCGCGGAGGGAATCACACCAGCAATGAAAACCATGATGGTTGCCCAAAAGAACTTTCTTGGTAAGTTCAACAGCACGAAAAAGTACAGTATTCTAATTTATTTGTCTGACTTGCAAAAAGAAAATGACGCACACGGATTTGGCGCTCTTGAGCATCCTACCGCTACAACCGTTGTGATGCCTGAAGCGATGGGCGTTGAAGAAATGGTCGAACAGTTGAAAGACATTGTTTCGCATGAGTTTTTTCATATTGT
>CANHBE010000233.1 GCA_947458575.1 Flavobacteriaceae bacterium
GAGGGATGCGATGGTAATGCAGTTTTGCTATCTGAAGGGGATTGGAAATCGGTACAAGAAACGTTATATCTCCTCTCAATTCCGGGGATGCGAGAATCAATTAGGGAGGGACTAGCAACGCCGGTTGAAGAATGTACCAGGGAAAAGTTAGAGTTTTGTAAAGATTTGTTACGGTCTGAGTTAGATTCCGGTGGTCGGCGCTAGGACATAGTAGGACGTAGGACTAAGTGATTTGCGACCGGACTTCGGTTAGGGACTTGCGTGGGAATAATATCCCAATCGATCGGAGGGCGCAAGCTTTGCGCCCCTACAGTAACGGATTTTGTCCACAATGTAGGGGCGAACTGCATTCGCCCAAAAGGTACATTATCAAAGCGCAGGTCCCTTAGCTCTCTCTTTTTCAAGGGAGTCGGGATAACATAGCTATTCGATTGTTTTTACTAACCAGCTAAAACTTTATATACTTAATTTAGCCATTATTTTAAAAAATGTAAAAACCAGTTATTCCAAAATATTATAAATACCTTGAAAAGTTCCAATATTTTTAATTTATATCTATTTATTCCAGCTTTTTGCGATTCTATATGTTGAATTGAATCAATGGAAGAATTTAGAGAATTTAAGTCATTACGTTTGTCAATAAATTCGTGAGACTCTGCTGGTATAGAAAAAGTGATTAAAGGATGAACATTTTTTTCATATTCATTTAGAGAAGCTAAGTTACTTTTACTAAATTCAGACAAATAGCTATGGACAGCATCTTTATAAGCCTGCCACTTCTTATTTTCATATTCTTGGTCTAATTTTTTTCTATTTGCACCACCGTTAAAGATGTCACCAATCCACTGTCCCGCATTTCTATCCTGACGAGTAGGTAATGAGACTTTTGGATACTCAGGAAATGAAATATTAATACGATTAGAATTACTTTTTTGAAATTTTTTACAAGCCTTGCTGACACATTTTTCTATAGCTTGAGTATAATCTAAAATAGTAGGTTTAAACTTGTTATCTTGCCAGTCATAAAAACCTTTAGTTTCTAAAGTTTTTGCCGCCTCTATTTCATAGCTTGCAACAAGAGTATTTAAGTACAGCCAATTTTGATAAATTTCTACTCTTTTTGAGAATTCTTCTTTTAGTGATTTTTCTTGTTGTTTTCCCTTCTCAATAGCAAGATTTCTGATATTTTCAGCATTTGAAACTTCTATAGCTAATTCTTGAGCTTGCTTATTCAATATATATCTTACTTTACTTGCCATAGTAATTACACGAAGGAACCTAGTTTGACTTGTTCTTTTTTTATGCAATGAGATGATAGTCAATAAACTAACTTCAAAATCAATGATGCCACTTTTGAACACTTGCCATTTTTTCCTGTTTTGTTTTGCTTCTAGGGCAGGAAGTGCATCAACACAATATAGCTTTTTTAGCCCTTCTGGTAAATCAGGTTTGAAAAATTTAATTGTTGAGACTACATCATCATATATTTCACTTTTATCCTTTTGGGTTTCTATTTCATTCATACGATTCAGAACAAAAATAACTGTTTTTATTCCCCTTTCAATCAACCATTGATTTAAAGTGTCTTGCTCACCTTGAGTAAAGGGTTGTCTTGCATTTAATATTTGGATGACTAAATCAACCTGTAATAATTGATCACGAACTAAAACATCTTGTGCTTCTCTATCATTTGTCCCAGGTAAATCCAGCAGTTCTACTCCGTTTTTTAATAGGAAATGAGGGCATAAAACTTCTACAGAGCCAACATCTTCTCTTCGTTGTCCTTTTTTGTTTAATACGGCAAATTCTTTGAGGATTTCTGTGTCATTGCTTCTAATAATTTCACCTGATTTTAAGGTAATAATTGTAGTTAAAGTTTTTCCGTATTTAATTCTGATCACTGTGCCAGTTGTTCTGACCATCTTGACAGGCATTATATTTTGACCTAATAGAGCATTAATTAGGGTGGATTTACCAAAGTTAAAGGGGGCAAGCATAGCTATCCTAAAATTAGGATTAACAAGTTGTTCACAGACCGATTCTACATCTTTAATAAGTTGTTGATGTTCTTGGGGATCAAGAAATTGGCAAGCTGTTTTAAGAGTGTTTGAAGTTCCAATTACAGATTTCATTTTGAATATAAGCCCTTGAATTAATAGAGAAAAACGTAGTCCGCTAAATAACAATTTTAGTAAACTACGCTTAAACAATTACGAAAATACACTTATTTTTTAGCTGTAGCTATCTCCGTATATTTGACATTAATAGTTTCCCATTGGGCAGAAATATCTGCTTTCAAGGCTTCTAAACGTTTTGCTTCAGCTTGAGCATCAACTTCTTTACTCCTTTTGGATTCCAGTAAGTTATTCAGAGAACTTTCCAAAGATTCAACGTCATCTTTTAGTTGATCGGCATAACTCTCAAAACCAACAAATAAATTCCCAATAGCTTCCTTAATACCCGATATTTGCTCAGGCTCAAGCAATCTTTGGAATTCTTTAGCTAATTGTTGTTGCATTCCTTTTTGAAATTTATCGATTTCCGAACGTCGTCCCCACCAAGTTGCAAGTCCACCACCTACAACACTAACAGCTAATAAAGCCGCTCCTATTGGTGTTACAGCCAACCCAGCCGCTAACAGTATATGAGTGCCAAGATAAACGTTCGCAGCCGTAGCCAGTCCAACGCCTGCTGTGATTGTACCGACAGTAGCGGCTGATCCAGCCAAGATCATTTTTCCAGTTGCACTAGCATCAATTACCTTTAGAGAACTTTCTGGAGTAGAACCAGTTTGATAAGTTGATAACTGAGATTGATTTTGAATATTAAGGTCTTTTCCTTCAAGAATTTCCTTAATTTCTTGTCTTTCCTTGTCGTATTCCTTATTTTCTTCATTAAACAACTCAGTTAACTCAAGATAAGTATTGGCTACGACACCCGCACTTATTTTTTCCCACCCACCAAGTTTCTCTTGCTGGTATTCTTGGAGTTTTTTCTCTAATAGTTTTTTATAGTTCTCTTTTTGATTCTCTCCGAGACCTGCTACTGGCGGCATGATGAAATCAGTTTCGATTTTGCTTAGTATTTGACTAAAATAACTCTGATAGTCTCCCCCAACTTGTGCAATACAAGAATTCTTGTTATTAATAGCCTGAGTTCTTAGCCCTTTAGCAATTCTCTTCATTACATTAATATGAGGATTAACTTTTCTGATTTTTTCTTCCAAAGACTTTACCGTCTCATTAAGAACAAGCAATCTCTCCTCAACAGTCTTAGTTACTGTATTCGTAACGGATGTTGCCGTTTGAAGAGATGGCAATAGTTCAGCAATTAATCGTTCATGAATCAAAAACTGGTCAAGTCTCGTGCTGAATTGTATAAATCCAGTTCCATCGAGAGAGTTTCTCCCTTTTAGTTTTTCTAAAGCTGTACGAGCATATACGTCAAATATGGTATCCTCCCACATTTGTTCGATTTCTTTTTCTTTTGCTGTTAAACAGTCAGATAATCTTTCGACAAAAGCCTCATGTATTTCTTCTTTATCTGATTCTGGGACTAATTCCCATTGATTTATCAAAAAGAATACTGATCCTACTTTATCCTTAATATGTGTGTTTAGATAAGCTTGCTCTTTGGCAGTAAGCTGCTGGTGAGCACTTAAAACAAATAGAATTGCATGACATTCAGGAATGTACGACAACGTTTTTCTATCTTCAGCCTCCGAACTGTTCAGCCCTGCTGTATCAATAAACTCTACCCCCCTCGATAACAATTCGATTGGGTAATAAATTTCAGCTTTTTCTAAAGAGTTTAGCCAATTATCAACTGTTTTAAAAATATTTTTGATTTTATCTTTTACCTGTTTTGAGTTAAAAGTATATTTCTGTTGATAGTCCTTTAGGCTCATGCTTTCCTGTGTACCATCTTTTTTGTACACTATAACTTTTTCTTGTTCACCGTATTGAATAAAAGTAGGAATAGAAGTAGTAGGAGTGACCCCCATTGGTAGCAATTCTTGACCAAATAAAACGTTCAGAATACTGCTTTTGCCACGATTAAAATCTCCAATAATCAAGAAACGAAATTTTGCATTTTTCAGTTTATCAACTTCCCTACGCAAATTATCTATTAGAGCCGATAGTGCTAACTCTCCCGATGCTTGTGCCGCCTGTTGCTCTGATGCAACTAAAGTTTGACGTATTTGATCCAGTTTATCGGCAAACCAAAGACGAACTTCAGTTGCCTCTAAATTAACGGACGAATTCTGATTACCCATTGTCTCTCTCCTAGTAACTGTTTCGTGAGATATGCTTGCTTGGTTAAGCATATCACATTTTTTAGGATTTGGATCTGTAATCTTTGGTGATTTCTCGAACTCCATCATTGATACATTTGAAATAATACCTAACCTATCCAAAAACTCCCAACCAGCTATAAGACTCTTAACCCCTGCGCTTTGACTTCCATCAATCCTATCGACATCCTTAACTTTATCTAACAATAACTTTAAAGACTCCAAAAACGGCTTATCTTCTTGATAAATAATCCGTTTCAAAAGCTGACAATCAGCGTCATTGTCGAGATCAAAAACC
>CANHBE010000234.1 GCA_947458575.1 Flavobacteriaceae bacterium
CTTCCGGATGGAACTCCATTTCCACAACGGGATACGTTTTGACCTCACCGCTTTGATTGCGCACAACAATTACAGCAAGTTCATTTTTAAAAGGAATGATTTCTTCAATAAGGCACTCTACATTTGGAAGTTCCTCTAAGTCCTCTGATTTCCGTATCATCTTCACACCAAAACCGTCATATCCAAATTCGGTGCATTTCCAGACAAAAGGAAATTCTACTTTTGAACTTTCAATTTTGAGTTTTAAGTGACTTAAATTTGGAAAGATTTCAAACTTTGCTGTTGGAATTTGGTGCTTGGCATATTCACTTTTTTGAATGCCTTTGTTTTGAATTTTTCTCAAAGTTTTTGGCGAGGGAGAAACTATTTTGCCTTCAGATTCGAGTTTTTCGAGTGCTTCGATATTGACTAGTTCGATTTCAAATGTGAGCACATCCACTTGCTTTCCGAAGTTATAGACTGAGTCAAAGTCCATCAGATTGCCTTGAAAAAATTGATTACATCCCACTCGGCAAGGAGCATCTTCACTAGGATCTAACACGAAAGTTTGAATGTCCCATTTTCGGGTTTCCGACAAGAGCATTTTGCCCAATTGACCGCCGCCGAGGATGCCTAGTCGAAAATCTGAAGAGAAGAAATTCATGCTGCTAAAGTTGTTGTTCGCAAAGATACTCAGGAAATCAGACTGCACAAACGATAATTGGACTTTATCGACGCACAATGATTTTTTTCGGAAAATTACCCGAGTTCGTACTAATAACTAGATTGTATATCCCGACCGAAAGTTGATGAACAGGAATGGTATATTGATTTGTGGATAAAGGATTATTGAATTTGCCAACAAAACGTCCGTCGAGACTGTAAATCGCAACAGAGTTGACATTATCTAAAGAGTGAATCGTAAACGTTTCTGCTTTAGGATTTGAATATACGATTATTTGACTTTCAGTGTTAAGGGCCGCGGTATGCAAAGCGCCGTCAGAGTAGCAAGCTTCAGGAACGATGTTTTGAGCATTAATTAACTGATTTACTTTATTACCTGTGAAACCTGTTAAATTTGTGTTGTCGTAAAAAGTAAGGTCCAATACCGCATTGCCTGCACCAAACCAATCTTGCAAGATCGTCGCAAATACGCGTCGGTAATCATGCTGCACAGTTTGTACCTGAAAATTGTTAGTAGCAACAGCTTCGCTCAGGTTGATATTGGTTCCCGAAATACCTGGAGTAATCGAACTTCCAAAAACAAACATAGGAGCAATTTCGCCATGGTCAGTTCCTAGTCCACCGTTTTCGCCTGCTTTTCTTCCAAATTCAGAAAAGGTGACAGCCAACACATCATTGCCGACGCTTTGGTTATTTAGGTCAGTGATAAAACTCGAAACCGCTTCGGAGATTTGTGTCATCAAGTCTGCATGTTGACCCAAATGAGGTGTCGCAGTCGATGCTACTTGCAAATTATGTGTGTCAAATCCACCTATTTTCACGAGGTAAACTTTAGTTTGCAATCCTCCGGAAATAAATCTGGCAACGGTTTTTAACTGATTCGACAAACTCGAATTGGCGTATGTTACGGTATTGGTTCCCGCATTGAACGCGGCTGAAATCGTCTGCGCATAAATATTGGTAGACGTGTCATTGTCTAGAATAAACTGAATCAAATCGCCATATTCAGAGTCAGGAATCACAGTCGGAGCTGGACCGCCTAATCCATTTACAACGGAATAAAAACCTGCGGGATCTTGGCCATTGATGTTGAGTGACATGCCATGTTCGATCTCGCCATGAAATCCGAGGGAGTTTTCGCTACTTCCCAATTGAATACCAAGAGGGAAATTGGCGGTTAGAAAATTGGCGTAGTAATTTTCTAAAAATCGTCCAATCCAACCACTGTCAAGAAAATTATTAGCCTCAGTTCCGTCGCCACCGGTAAGCCAAAGGTCGGTGGATTTGAAATGAGATTTGTCTTGACTCGGATATCCAACGCCTTGCACCAATCTCATTAATCCGTTATCGTATAGGTTTTTAAACCCGACCAACGATGGGTGTAAGCCTACTTGATTTTCTGGGGCCAACGTGGTGTCTAAGTTGATAACACTGTTAACGCCCGTATTGCTTAGTTTTATAGTAGGTCGTAATGCGGCATAGGTGTCATATTGGTTTAAAGGCAGCACAGTATTAATTCCGTCATTCGCACCAGCCAATTGAATTAGAACTATTTTCTTACCGTTAATATCAGGACATGTGCTCATTCCTGCAGATTTAAAAAGAGCAAAAACCTCTGTAGGAAGCAAAGACAAAGCACTTGCTGTGGAAGTGAGTTTAATAAAGTTTCTTCTTTTCATTTTTTGTGATTTTAAAAATGAGAATGAAAATCAGTCTCTAGGTTAAGTTTAAAATATTTGGGATTCGGGGGCACTTAGTAATTTTGATACAAGTAGTTTTAATCGTGGCTCCACTACACTGTTATTGCCATTTGACAAATAAGTAGACCAGGCGTCGGTCCAATAATAGTTTACAGAACCTTGCAATAAATAGGAATTCATATAGTAAGCCACACGATCGGCGTCGGGCACTTGGGCAAATAGTGCGTTACAAAGTTCTGTAGTTAGAACGACCGGATCGGAAGCATTTGAAATGAGTCCTCCATGATGAATGACAGCAGTAATATTTATTTTTCCGGCTGTATTGGCATTGCCACTAATTCGATTGAAACCGTCGAGCAAAGATTCTCCGAGACGGTACCTCGCTATCAAAGTAGAGGAAGAAATCCAACTTCTATCAAATTCCGGTGCCTGATAATAAGCCAAATGACCAGCTACATTCTCAGGATCAAAAATTATCATGTTGGAGCCGGTCAAGAAGGTGTCATGAACAAACTTCGTCCAAAATTGATTGTAGAAATTTAACGGATCTGTGGTCGGATTAGGAATCGTAGCTTGCAAATATGTACAAATCTCAGAAACCTGCTGCAGCGGTGATTTGATAATGGCACCTATCGTTTCATCGGTCGCGTTGCCATCATCCAAATCATAAAAATGCTGGCTTTCCAGTAGTTTTCTGATGGTCGGACCGATTTCATAATTGGTGCTGTAAAGCAACTGTGCTAGTGGTGTGATAATATCGGTTTCCACTTCGGGTGTAATCGTTCCTTTGACAAAATAGATGTACAACTTTCGACAAATATTTTTCGCGGTAGCCATTTGGTTAAATACCATCTCGACGAATTCGTTCAATTCCACATCCATCGAATTGACATCTGTAGCTGGATTTATTATAGTGTTGTTGAACGCACTGCTAAACGCTTTTGGATTCAAATTATGTTGCGTAAACACGTTATATCCTTTCGGAATTCCGGTGTCGGAATCAATGACAGTTCGGTCATTCTTGCGCTTAAAACCGGTCAAGACTCTTGCCGCTTGTACGACGTCAGCCTCGGTGTAATTGGTATAATTTCCGGCACCAATTTGAGGTCCTTTTCCAATAGTAAAAAGCTCCAAGAATTCTCTCGCGTAGTTTTCGTTGGGTGAATTTCTATTGTTATCGGTGTTATTTAAGTAGACCAACATCGAGTTGTCTAGGGTTACCTTTTTCGAAAGTGTCTTGTAATTGCCAAAAGCATAAAACAACAACAATCGAATATGATCGTAAAATTCAGTAGCGGTTCCGGATCCGTTCGATTTTTCAATAGTAAATCGCGTCGATAAAAAGTGTGAAAGTTTGTATTTGAGCGAAGGTGTTTTAATAGCGTTATACCACCACCAACCAGCAACAACCGATCTTTTCCGTGCCTGCGAACCGAAAGTTCCGGGCAATGCTGTCGATTCTGTCCAGAAGCCGTCCGGACTTCCACTGGGCAAAGGGTCATAAGGCAATGGCAACACTAATGGACTATCTTGTAATAATAAGTCAAGAGCTTGTTGAGGTGTTAATTGGGCAAACTGATCAACTAAAGTCTTGGTGTAGGTAAAAGTTGCTCTTTTTAGCAAATGCTTGGCAAAAGCGCTTCCAAGCACATTGGTGTGCGGGTTTAGTGAGGCCATAAAGACATTATTGGTAGGTTAAAGAAGTAAACTTAGTTTTTTTATCTGAAAATCAGAATATTAAATCGATTATTTTTTGTGATTTTATTAACAGATAGCTCGTTGCCTTGATTTTCTTTATTTATCTTCTATGGCGTTTATCTTATTGTAGCCTTGTAATTTGCTGTTTGATATTGAAAGCTTTTATAGTTGTATTTATCTGGAGGCTGAAGCCAATCATTTTTTTTCAAAGAAAGTAAAGTAGTCATTGCCAAATCATGTTGTGCTAAAAGGAAATATTCAGGAACATCTTTTATCGACCGAAGTGATCAAGAATCTTCAAGTTCTTTGTATAAATACCGTTCCATTTTGTAAATCTTGTTTTTTTACAAAAAAGGTCTCACGACGTACTACTTGCTACTGATTACTTTACTAAATTTGCACCTTATAAAAATAAAATAATGATACAACTTCATGATAAGCATTTTGTTCCGTTCATTTCAGGTGAGGAAATAGATTTTGCGATTTCCAACATGGCCAAACAAATGGATGATGATTTCTTCGATGAAGTA
>CANHBE010000235.1 GCA_947458575.1 Flavobacteriaceae bacterium
GCAATCCGGTATTCATTAATACTGATTTATTACAATTCGATTACAGTCGAAACAGTGTTTTTGTTTCAAGAGCATGTGGCTATAAAATGCTATTTGAACTCAATCCGACAACCCCATTTACGCAAACTGACGAACCCGGCAACGATGGCTTGTGGATGAAAAATATCACGGTACTTCAATCTAATATTTCCAATGAGAACGAGACACACCTTAGGATTTCTTTTTAGTATGGTCCTGCTTTGCCTGCCGTTTCAATTGGTAGCACAAGAGAAGAAAGCAGACAGTATTCCGTCGAAAACACAGCGTTATGGCATTCGGGTTGGCGTCGATATCGCAAAGATTGCTCGTGCATTTTATGAAGAAGATTATCGTGGATTCGAATTGGTTGGTGACGTTCGGTTGACAAAGAAATACTATATCGCAGCAGAATTAGGTAATGAAGACAAGACCGTGAATGATAGTCGTTTGAACTTCACGACTAATGGAACCTTTATCAAAGTGGGTTTCGATTATAACCTATACGAAAACTGGCTCGATATGGAAAACATGGTCTATATAGGAGCACGATATGGTGTGAGTTCGTTCAGTCAGACACTAAACTCTTATAAAATTTACAATCGCTATCCGTATTTTGGATTCCCACAAAATATCGAATCAGGCGAAAAATTTTCGGGCTTGTCAGCTCAGTGGCTTGAGGTATTGGTTGGGATGAAAGCGAAAGTGTTGAATAATTTCTATGTTGGATTTAGTTTGCGGGTAAACAGACTTTTTTCAAACCAAAAACCGAATAATTTCGATAACCTTTTTATTCCGGGTTTCAACAGAACTTACGATGGTAGTTTCGGTGCCGGCTTTAACTATACGGTTTCCTATTTGCTTCCGGTCTATAAGAAGAAAGTGGCTGCATCACAGCCTAAAAAGTAAAGAAAACTTCTGCGAAAATAGCAAGATAGATCAGAGCACTTTTACTTCAGCACTTTAATTCCCTTCATGAATATCCATTTCATAAACAACCTCTCACCTTCTTTGGTTTTGACTGCCTGAAATTGAGGTGACAGAATCGTTCCGACGACAAAAGCAGTGAACGGAATCCACAATCCGCTGAGATTCGTATACTGCGCCAAGAGAAAACGTAGGCCGATAAAGAGAATTGCAAAACAACCCAGCTGATAGATAAGAGCTCTGATTTGTAATTTCGTCATTGATAAAAATTAATTTGTTACTAAATTTTGACTACTTTTTTGATTATCATTCCGGCAGATGTACTCATCTTTATAATGTAAACACCAGCTGGTAAATTCTTCATATTAATACTTTCACCTTCTAATTGAACAGGAAAAGACCGAGATTGTAAATCATACAAGGTAATACTCTTCAACTCCAATTTGGTAGCAACGAATAAGCGGTCTGTTACGGGATTTGGATAAAGTAAAATGTCTTTCGCGTGAGTCGACTCAAAGCTTTCAGTATCCAAAAGTTCATCAAACGAATTGATATAAATATCTGAATTAACATGTAAACCAATCACCTTTCCAATATCGAAATAAACCTTGTTGAAATTGCTCACATTGGAAAGTTGACTATCATTCACTAAACTCCAAGTTACACCGCCATCAACAGTTCTTAAGACTCTTTTCATATCATCTAATCCATAGCCAAAAAGCGGATCAAAAAAATGAAAAACTCGGATAAAAATGTCGTCAAAATTATGCAGTTGCCAGGTGCTTCCGCCGTCAGTAGAACGGTAGCCATCGGCATAAATCAAATTCTCGTTGACCATCTGCAACTGTTTGATATTCGGAACTGCACCTGGAAAGTCAGATCCCGGAAGCCCAATGTTTGTCCATGTTGATCCACCATCGGCAGTTTTGAAAATTCTACCACTAAATCCACCAATAACCCCATTATTGTCATCAGAAAAACTAATTGCGCTTATTTGACTCAAGGTAGCAATATTTTGACTCCATCCACCAACTGCTTTCCACATCAATAATCCCTGTGCTGAAAGTGAGTTGAATGTGCCTAAGAAAAAGTCGCGATTCGACTTGATGTAACTGGACGTAAAAGATCCCGTTGCTGGAATATTAGACGGTCCTGGCGTCCAAGTGTCGCCATAATTGGCGCTGATCCAAACTGGAGTATTCAATTCTCCTGCTGTCACGCCACCGCCCGTGCTATTAAAACAAACCGTTTTGTATTTGTTTTGTTGTCCCAATTGGATTAGTTCCCTTATCCATGTTCGACCTCCATTTTCCGTCCTGTACAACACACTAGAATTAGTCCCGTCTCCGATAACTGCGCCTCTATCGGCATCTGAAAATGAAATATCGATCAGATTAGAGCGGTAAATCCCATCCAGAAATATATTCCACGAAATACCATCAGTCGACACATACAAGCGCCCTTCATCGCTGAGTACTAATCTATTTAATTGGTCAACTGCCATCGCATAGTAATCACCCGTGGCACTTGGCGCATTCATTTCTTGCCATGTTAAACCTAAGTCCATCGAGGAGAACAAACTTGCGGAATTTCCAGAGACAATCAATTTATTGTTCCAAAATTTAATGTCATAACCACCAGGTGGTACAGACAATGAAGTCCAGGTATTTCCTCCATCTGTAGTTTTCTTTAGAACATTTCCTAAAGCAAAACCGAGTTGGTCATTCAAGAACAGAAAACGCCTCATACCCGATGTTGAAGCGCTCTCAACTAAACTCCAAGTAGTTCCTTGATCGATTGTTTTCAATATCTTCCCATTAGTAGAACAAGCAAAACCAATTTGACTATCTACAAAATAAATATCTTCCAGCAAATCTGTAATTCCAGTTGGCGTTGTTGCCCAAGCTTGTCCACCATTGACCGTTTTAATTATTCTACCATTGGCTCCACAACAAAAACCGATATTGGCGTCAATAAAAAAAAGCTCATTCATATTAGGAAATCCTAAGGCGCTGAACGTGGTATTTTCAAATCGATCTGTTGTACTTAAAATTGAATTCCCATTAGACAGCATAAAACCCTGATCGTCACTCAACATAAAAAGATCATTTGTAACACCAGTATTCTTCCTTTTCCAACCACTTCCATCGCTTTCACTCAAATACAAACCTCCATTAAAGCTGGTAGAGCTAGTAGTATCTAACAACAACATACTAGTATCAGAGGCAAAATACATAGTGGTGACTTTTGAAACTTCTTTTAGTGGCGTTGTCAATACCCATTGGGCTTGAGCACCCAAAGCAATAAAATGCAGCGAAACAATCAAAACTAGCTTTTTCATAGATTTTGTATATAAATTACTATTCGTTTACAGTATTAAACTTCGCTCGCTTACTACCTTCATACATTTCATATTTCACCAACCGCGCTTCCAAACTTCCGTTGAACAACTTGATTTTTCGCGACGGTTTCAAACCTACAAACTTCAATGCTTCCAGATTAGCCGTGATAAACCAAGCGTTGGTTCCCGGATAATTTTGCTTCAGCGTATCACCAATTTCTCTGTAAAAACGTTCCATTTGAATATCCAATCGTTCACCATACGGCGGATTGAATAAAATATGCAACGGACCTTTTGTTTCTTTTTCTGTATCGAAGAAATTGCGTTCGCTAATAGTAACATATTCGTTAAGATTGGCGTTTTTGATATTGTCTTTCGCCTTCAACACAGCACTTGGTGCCTTGTCATAACCTTTGATGGTATAATGAAACTCGCGTACCTTACCCAGCAGCGAATCCATCACGAGGTCGAACAAATCATTGTCCCAATCCTTCCATTTTTCAAAAGCAAACTCCTTGCGGTTGATATTTGCCGGAATATTACAGGCAATCATCGCCGCTTCAGCGAGTATAGTTCCACTGCCACACATCGGATCTAAAAAATCGCTTTGTCCTTCCCAACCGGAAAGTAAAACCATACCGGCAGCCAGTACTTCATTGATGGGTGCAATATTCGTTGCTGTACGATAACCTCGATGATGGAGAGAAGCGCCTGAAGTATCTAAAGCGACCGAAACTTGATCTCTATCGATGTGAATATTGATGCGTAAATCCGGATAATCTTTATCGATGCTCGGACGTTGTCCTTCCTTATTTCTAAATTGATCTACTATCGCATCTTTACACTTTTGCGCTACAAACTGCGAATGTTTAAAATAGTCAGAATGCACTGTCGTATCGATTACAAAAGTCTGATTAGAATTGAGGTAGTCGGACCATTTGACTCCAGAAATACCTTTATATAAGGCAAGTTCACTATTGGCACGAAAGTAATAAATTGGCTTCAAAATCTTGAGTGCAGTTCTCAAAGACAAATTGGCCTTGTACATAAAACCCTTATCGCCTTTGAAACTCACCATACGAACGCCGGCTTCAACCTCTTGCGCCCCTAATTTACGAAGCTCTGTCGCCAGTATATCTTCAAAACCGAAAAAGGTTTTGGCAATCATTTTAAAATTATTTTCCATTGCAAAATCAAGTATTCGGTGCAAAAATACACTAAATTTGCGCGTTCAGAATTCAATGCAATAGAATAAATGTCAAATTCCAAAAATCCCACCCGAGGCGAAACTAAATCC
>CANHBE010000236.1 GCA_947458575.1 Flavobacteriaceae bacterium
GAATTCTACGGAAAAACATTATACGGAACAGAGCAACAAGAAGAAGATTGGAAAAGAGCGGTTAGTGCTGTAAATGGTGGTTTGGGAGAAATTGTTGGTAAAGTATATGTAAAAAAACACTTTACTCCAGAAGCTAAAGAACGCATGACAGCTATGGTAAAAAACCTACTTAAAGCTTACGCAGCAAGTATCAAAGAATTAGATTGGATGAGTGCTAATACCAAAAAAGAAGCTCTTGCTAAAGTAGATAAATTCATGATTAAAATTGGATATCCAGACAAATGGAGAGACTACTCAGCATTAAAAGTTGCTAAAAACGATTTGTACGGAAATGCAACTAGAGCTACCGAATTTGAATACAACCGTATGCTTAGCAAATTAGGAAAACCTGTTGATAGAGCTGAATGGGGAATGACTCCTCAAACTGTGAATGCTTATTACAATCCAACGCTTAACGAAATTGTTTTCCCAGCAGCAATTCTTCAACCACCTTTCTTTAATTTGGCAGCTGATGATGCAGTAAATTATGGTGGAATTGGAGCTGTAATCGGACACGAAATCGGACACGGATTCGACGATCAAGGAAGTACTTTTGATGGTGAAGGTGTAATGAGAAATTGGTGGACTCCACAAGATTTAACAGCATTTCAAACGAGAACAAAAGCTCTTGTTGACCAATACAACAGCTTTAAAGCTTTCCCAGACTTAAACCTTAACGGAAGTTTTACTCTTGGTGAAAACATTGGTGACTTAGGTGGATTGAGCATCGCTCTTAAAGCTTACAAAATGTCGCTAAACGGAAAAGAAGCTCCTAAAATGGATGGTTACACAGGAATTCAAAGAGTATTCCTTGGTTGGGGACAAGTTTGGTTAGACAAAACTCGTGAAGAAGCTTTGAGAAGTCAAGTAGCTAGTGATCCTCATTCACCTGCTAAATTTAGAATTAATGGTGTGGTTAGAAACATCCCAGAATTCTACGAAGCATTCAACGTAAAAGCAACAGATTCGCTTTATTTAGCTCCAGAAAAAAGAGTTAAAATTTGGTAATCAAATTCAAATCAATAATAAAACCCAGCAGCAATGTTGGGTTTTTTAGCTTTAAATTCTAACAGGAAAATTAAAAAAATCTTAACAAATAAATTCACTATTTTTGTTTTGCAAACACTTCAACACAATCAAAAAATGAAAAAATCAATTCTAATAATGGCTTTGGCACTCCCAATTACACTAATGAGTCAAAACAAAATGCAATATCCAACTACAAAAAAAGGTCAAGTAACCGATACTTATTTTGATACAAAAGTAGCCGATCCTTATCGTTGGCTTGAAGACGATAGGTCAGAGGAAACTGGCTCGTGGGTAAAAGAACAAAACCGTCTTACATACGATTATCTTAGTAAAATCCCATATCGTGATGCCCTAAAATCAAGACTTGAGAAACTATGGAACTACGAAAAAATAAGCGCGCCTTTCAAAGAAGGTAACTTTACGTATTACTATAAAAACAACGGACTTCAAAACCAATCGGTGCTTTACAGAAAAGATGCCAAAGGAGAAGAAAGCGTATTTCTTGACCCAAATACTTTTTCTAAAGACGGAACCTCATCGCTTGGTGGTGTAAATTTCTCTGAAGATGGTTCTAAAGTGGCCTACTCCATTTCTGAAGGTGGTAGCGATTGGAGAAAAGTAATCGTTATGGATGCTGTTACCAAAAAAATATTGGAACCAACTTTGGAAGATATTAAATTCAGTGGCGTGTCTTGGAAAGGAAACGAAGGCTTCTATTATTCAAGTTATGACAAACCTGATGGTAGCGAACTTTCGGCAAAAACCGACCAACACAAATTGTATTATCACAAAGTAGGAACACGTCAAAAAGACGATAAAGTAATTTTTGGCTTAGACCAAAAAAGAAGATATGTAGGTGGTTATGTAACAGAAGACAATCATTATTTAGTGATTACAGCTTCTACCTCTACTTACGGAAATGAATTGTACATTCAAGATTTAACCAAACCAAACAGTCCAATTGTAACTATTGTAGATAATTTCAATAGCGATAATTCTATCATTGACAATCAAGGTTCTAAGTTGTTTATTGCTACCGATTTAAACGCGCCAAACACACGCGTTGTAACCGTTGATGTTAGCAATCCGAAGCCTGAAAATTGGAAAGACCTTATTCCAGAAACCGAAAACGTTCTTAATGTTTCAACAGGAAGTGGTTATCTTTTTGCCAACTACATGATTGATGCAGTTTCTGCTATCAAACAATATGATTATTCTGGAAAATTAGTAAGAAACATCCAATTACCAGGAATAGGAACAGCTGGAGGTTTTGGTGGTAAAAAAACAGAAAAGGTACTTTATTACTCTTTTACAAATTATACTACGCCGGGTTCAACGTATTCATTTGACCCAAAATCTGGTGATTCTAAAGTATATCAAACACCTAAAATTGATTTCAATTCCAACGATTACGAATCAAAACAAGTGTTTTATACTTCCAAAGATGGTACTAAAATCCCAATGATTATAACCCACAAAAAAGGATTAAAATTAAATGGTAAAAACCCAACTATTCTTTATGGATATGGAGGATTTAATGTGAGTTTGACACCAAGTTTTAGTATTTCAAATGCCGTTTGGATGGAAAATGGTGGTATTTATGCAGTAGCCAACCTTCGTGGTGGTGGCGAATACGGAAAAAAATGGCACGTAGCCGGAACTAAAATGCAAAAGCAAAATGTATTCAACGATTTCATTGCTGCTGCAGAATATCTAATCTCAGAAAAATATACTTCTTCTGATTTCCTAGCCATTCGTGGTGGTTCTAATGGTGGATTGCTAGTAGGCGCAACAATGACGCAAAGACCAGATTTAATGAAAGTAGCACTACCAGCAGTTGGTGTAATGGACATGTTACGTTACCATACTTTTACTGCAGGAGCAGGTTGGGCATACGATTATGGAACTGCTGAAGACAGTAAAGAAATGTTCGAATACATTAAAGGCTATTCACCAGTACACAATGTTAAACCAAATACCAAATATCCTGCAACTATGGTAACCACAGGCGACCATGATGACAGAGTAGTTCCGGCACACAGTTTCAAATTTGCTGCCGAGTTGCAAGACAAACAAGCCGGTGACAACCCAACATTAATAAGAATAGACATAAACGCCGGACACGGAGCTGGAAAATCTGTAGCAGCATCCATCCAAGAAAGTGTAGATATTATGGCCTTCACACTATACAATATGGGAATAACAAAACTTCCTTAGTCAGTTGGCAGTTTTCAGTATCAGTTTTCAGTATTTTACGAACTGAAAACTGAGACTGAACACAAACCCTACTCCTTCTTAGGCAAAGGCGCACCAACAGCAACAGAACAAACATGTCCTTCTTGACCGTGTGGTGGATTCATTCCTGGAGCTGTTTCTACTGGAGCTGCTATAGTTGCAGGAATGTTATTATTTGTAGTTGTAATTGTAGCACCATTTTGAGTTACCGTACCAGGTGTTGAACCTGCCGAAGTAATAGTTGCCGATTGCGTTGAAGCTGTTGTAGTTTTGGCTGGAGCCGAATTCAATGGAGCACCAACAGGAACAGAACAAACATGTCCTGGTTGACCATGCGCCGGATTCATTCCTTTTCCAACTTTTACAGGTTGAGCCGTTGTTGGCGTTACCATACCATTTGGTGTAGTCATCATAGGAGCACCAGGTTGTGCAGCAGCAGTTGATGGCGTTGTAGGCTCAGCAGTTGGACCTTTAAAATCATCCGAAAAGGCAGAGGTTTCTGGATTAGTTGAAACTACATTGGTTTCCTCTTCCTGCTTACAAGAAACAAATCCTAAAGCCACTAAAACTATACATGATATTATATTCTTCATAACAATACTTTTTTTTGATAACATCAAATATACAAGTTTTATAAAACAAAACAACAAACTGGCTGTCATTTTAAAAAATTCTAATCGTTACACCAACTAAAAAATCACTACATTTATACCTCCTAAAATAATACTATGTCTGTCGCCAAATACACGCTTCTGCTTTTGTCATTACTCACTATTACCTCAAGTTGCAACCAATCGCAGTCTAAGGAAAATAAACCACCAAAAGCCAAAGTAGATACTGTCAAAGTAGCCAAAGTCATCACTTTAGATACCGTCGATTATCAAAAAAGAATGGTAGCACTAAGCAATGGCGACACTACTGGAAAATGGCCAGTAAAAACCGTACATCCTTTGCCTGGAGCACTTTTGCCTTACAAACGCATTATCGCTTTTTACGGAAACCTCTATTCTAAACGAATGGGAATATTAGGCGAACTTCCTAAAACTGAAATGCTCAACAAACTAAAAGAAGAGGTAGCGCTTTGGAAAGCAGCCGATTCTACTGTAGAAACTGTACCTGCGTTGCATTATATTGCTGTTACCGCTCAAGGCAAAAATGGTAGCGGTAGCAACTACCGACTAAGAATGCCTTTCAAACAAATTGATACCGTGATGGCTTGGGC
>CANHBE010000237.1 GCA_947458575.1 Flavobacteriaceae bacterium
AGTTCCGGCGTTGATTATCTTGGTGAATGTCGCTTTTTGGTTGCGGAAGAAGTACTTTTTATAGCAGTTTTTAAATTTTACGCTCGCTCCCGCGCGAATCCTTTCGCGTGGTATTCATACACTTCCGCTCCCGCGCGACTAGAGCGCAGCGACTGGCAAAGCAATCCTTTCGCGTGGTATTCATAGACACATTCCAATGATAAAATAAGATCATAATTATTATATTTGGTAGACTCTAACCAAAAACAAAACATGAGTAGAAATTATAAATTCAATAATCCCAAGGGTTTATACTTTGTTAGTTTTGCTGTTGTTGGCTGGTTAGATGTTTTTACAAGAAATGAGTACAAGGATTTAATTTTAAAGAGCTTAGCGTTTTGTCAAAAGAAAAAAGGAATGGAGATTCATTCTTGGTGTATAATGACTAATCATGTTCATTTAGTTTTTAGAAGTCTAGAAGATCAAAAACCAGAATTATTATTAGGTGATTTTAAGAGATTTACAAGTAGAAGTGTTGTAGCTGCCATTCAAGAAAATCCTAAGGAAAGCAGAAAGGAATTTTTATTAGATTATTTTAAAAAAGAAGCGGAAAAGAGTTCAAACACAACTAAATATCAATTTTGGAGACATGATAACAAACCAATAGAATTATGGAGTAACGAGGTAATTCAACAAAAAATTAGTTACATTCATAACAATCCAGTTGAAGAAGGAATTGTTTTTAGAGCAGAAGATTATAAATATAGTAGTGCTTCGGATTATGCTGGTGAAAAAGGTTTGTTGGATGGAGTTTGTGTTTTTCAATATTTTAAATTGTAGAACTACGCGAAGGGATTCAGAACCACGCGAAGGGATTCGCGCGGGAGCGGCGTGAGGGCGGAAGCGTAAATGACGAAGTTTCTTTTTGTATTTTTTGTAGGCGAGAAAGAGCGACTTTGAAGCTACTTTGTCGACCAACAAAAAAACGAAAAGAGCTGAGGAATTGCAGCTGAAGACCGACGGCATGGGAAGGCCGCAGCACGGAAATGCCGGCACGCCCAAATAAAAAAAGGTGAACAATTGACTGTTCACCTTTAGTTTTTAGTGTATGTGCTATTACGCTAAATCGAAGCGATCTAAGTTCATGACTTTCGTCCACACTGCCACGAAATCACGCACAAACTTTTCTTTGTTATCATCTTGTGCGTAAACTTCGGCGTAAGATCGGAGTACGGAATTGGAACCAAAAACCAAATCAACTCTTGTAGCGGTCCATTTCGTAGCTCCCGTTCTGCGGTCGACGATGTTGTACAAGTTTTCAGAAACCGGTTTCCAACTGTAGTTCATATCAGTTAGGTTTACAAAAAAGTCATTGGTTAAAACGCCTTCGTTGTTAGTAAAAACCCCGTGTTTAGTTCCGTTATAATTGGTTCCAAGTACACGCATTCCACCTAGTAATACCGTCATTTCAGGCGCAGTTAAGCCAAGCAGTTGAGCTTTGTCTAACATTAATTCTTCAGGCTTCACTGCATATTCTTTTTTCATGAAGTTTCTGAAACCATCATTAGTTGGTTCGAGCACTGCAAACGATTCTGCATCGGTCATCTCAGCAGTTGCGTCGCCTCTTCCCGGGCTGAAAGGCACTTTTACATTGAAACCGGCGTCATGAGCTGCTTTTTCGATAGCGGCACTACCGCCAAGTACAATCAAATCAGCAATACTTACTTTTTTGCTCAATCCGGCTTGAATCTCAGTGAGTTTAGTAATCACTTTTTGAAGTCTTTCCGGTTCGTTGGCAATCCAATCTTTTTGTGGAGCCAATCGAATTCTCGCACCGTTTGCGCCACCTCGGAAGTCAGATCCTCTGAAAGTTCTTGCGCTATCCCAAGCTGTGTTGATAAGTTCAGTTCTCGTCAAGCCGCTGTTGAGTAATTTGCCTTTTAAATCTTCAATTTCACCATCTGTAAGTGTGTAATCAACTGTCGGAACCGGATCTTGCCAAATTAAATCTTCTTTTGGCGCATCGGCACCGAGGTATCTGTTCTTTGGCCCTAAATCTCGGTGTGTTAATTTAAACCAAGCTCTGGCAAATACATCTTCGAAGTAAGCCGGATCTTTGTGAAAACGTTCTGATATCGTTCGGTAAATAGGATCCATTTTCATGGCCATATCGGCATCTGTCATGATTGGATTATTTCTTTTTGTAGGATCAAAAGCGTCGATTGGTTTGTCTTCTTCTTTGATGTTAATTGGTTCCCATTGGTTCGCACCTGCCGGACTTTTCTTCAATTCCCAATCGTAAGTCAATAACAAGTGAAAATATTCGTGATCCCAACGAGTTGGGTTTGTGGTCCATGAACCTTCTAAGCCGCTGGTAATGGTGTCTCCAGCATTTCCTTTTCCTTGTGGATTGAGCCATCCGAAACCTTGATCTTGAATTTCGCCTGCTTCCGGTTCTCTTCCTAATTTAGAAGCGTCACCATTTCCGTGTGCTTTTCCAACGGTGTGGCCACCGGCTGTTAGCGCTACGGTTTCTTCGTCATTCATTGCCATACGGGCGAAGGTAGTTCGAACGTCAATGGCTGTTCTCAATGGATCTGAATTTCCGTCAACGCCTTCCGGATTTACATAAATCAATCCCATTTGAACCGCTGCCAACGGATTGTCTAAAGACGCTCTGTTTTCTTCGTCAACGTAGCGGTTTCTCGTTGCAGCCAACCATTCTTTTTCAGCGCCCCAGTAAACATCTTTTTCAGGATGCCAGATGTCTTCCCGACCTCCGGCAAATCCGAATGTCTTGAAGCCCATTGATTCGTATGCCATATTTCCGGCTAAGATCATTAGATCTGCCCATGAGATTTTATTCCCGTATTTTTTCTTGATTGGCCACAGTAAGCGTCTGGCTTTATCTAGGTTTCCGTTGTCAGGCCAGCTATTCAATGGTGCAAAACGAAGATTACCTGTTCCTGAACCACCACGCCCATCTGCAATTCTGTATGTCCCGGCTGAGTGCCAAGCCATTCGGATCATCAATCCGCCGTAGTGACCCCAATCTGCTGGCCACCAATCTTGACTATCCGTCATTGATTTTTTGAGATCTGTTTTCAATGCTTCTAAATCTAATTTCTTAAATTCTTCCGCATAATTAAATTTTTCACCTAAGGGATTGGTTTTGGTGTCATGCTGGTGCAAAATATCTAAGTTAAGAGACTTTGGCCACCAATCCTGGTTGTTAGTACCTGCTTTTACAATGTCTTCTTTTTGATGAAAAGGACATTTGCTGATGTCGTTAGAATGTTCCATAAATTGAAATAGTGTAGTTAAAATTTTATTTACTGTGAGTACTTTATTTTGTTAAAGGTAGCGCAAATGTATGGTATTGAAACTTCAAAGCAATAGATAGATTATGTTCAATTCTTATTTTTTGATAGCTTTTGACTATGGCTATGCGAAATTCACTTTTTTACTAGCGTATCTGATAATTGTTATATTTGTTTTTCGAACATTATAAACCGCTCACCATGTCGTTTTCAAAATTATTCCGAAAAAAAACGGTTCAAGATATCTTAAAACAAGTTGAGAAAAATGAATCTGATAGTCATCAGGCCTTAGGTAAGCATTTGACCACAAGAGATTTAACAGCTTTCGGAATTGCGGCAATTGTGGGAGCCGGAATTTTTAGCACTATTGGAAAAGCTAGCGCCGATGGTGGTCCGGCGGTTATTTTCTTGTTTATTTTTACGGCGATTGCCTGTGGTTTTGCAGCTTTTGCTTACGCAGAATTTGCGTCGATGGTTCCTGTTTCGGGAAGTGCCTATACTTATTCTTACGTGGCTTTCGGTGAAATTATCGCTTGGATTATCGGCTGGGCTTTAATCATGGAATATGCCATTGGGAATATTACGGTTGCGATTTCTTGGTCGGATTACTTTACAGGATTATTAGGTTCGATGAATATCCATTTACCGGAGTATGTTCAAATGGATTATCTCACAGCTAGCAACGGATTTAAAGATGCCACCGCTTTGATGCAAGGCGGAAAGTCTTTTGAGAATCTCTCTGCCGGGTTGCAAAGCGCCTATACTGCTTGGACAACTGCGCCAACAATTGGTTCTTTTCATTTTGTTGCCGATTTGCCGGCTTTGTTTATCATTATTTTGATCACAGCCTTAGTGTATCGCGGCATGAAAGAGTCACGAAACGCCAGCAATTTGATGGTTGTCGTGAAGTTGTGCATTATTCTTTTGGTCATTGCAGTGGGTGTTTTTTATGTTGATACTGCGAATTGGGATCCGTTTGCGCCAAATGGTGCAGCCGGTGTGCTCAAAGGTGTTTCTGCTGTATTTTTTGCTTATATTGGTTTTGATGCGATTTCCACCACGGCGGAAGAGTGCAAGAATCCTCAGCGTGATTTGCCTCGCGGGATGATGTGGGCTATTATCATTTGTACGATTTTGTATGTGATTATTGCATTAGTTTTAACAGGAATGGTCAATTATACTGATTTGAATGTTGGAGATCCTTTGGCGTTTGTTTTTGAA
>CANHBE010000238.1 GCA_947458575.1 Flavobacteriaceae bacterium
GAGGGTTCGTTTGATAAGCTAGTCAGCTACATAGAGCAGGCTAAAAAAGATAATAATGCCGAAATTATTGTTGGCGGAAATTATGAAAAATCAAAAGGTTATTTTATTGAGCCAACCGTAATTGTGACAACAGATCCAAAATATACGACGATGGAAACCGAATTATTCGGTCCTGTACTCACCATTTATGTATACGAAGACGCAAAATGGACGGAAACACTTCAATTGGTAGACCAAACATCAGAATACGCGCTGACAGGCGCTGTGTTTAGCCAAGATCGGTACGCAATTGAAGAAGCAACTATCGCGCTACAAAACGCTGCCGGTAATTTTTATATCAATGACAAACCAACTGGCGCCGTTGTGGGTATGCAACCTTTCGGTGGAGCGAGAGCCTCAGGCACTAATGATAAAGCCGGGTCTGCTTTAAACTTGTTGCGATGGGTTTCGCCTAGAACAATCAAAGAAACTTTTATTACTCCGGAAAATTACCGCTACCCGTTCCTGGGAGAATAGCGATAACAAAAATCAATAAAAAGTCTATTGTTCACCACAATAGACTTTTTTTGTTAGTCTGATTGTCATTTTTTTACTACTTTCGATTCTCAATAATTAAGAAATACCATGAAATTAAAACTACTTTTTGCAATACCATTCGTAACCTTGATTTGCCAAGCGCAAAGCCCTATTAATTCTTATTATCCGGTAAATGGCGGTATCTACACTGTCGTAAACTCCGTCGTGCCTGTTGACCATAATCCAAGTGGTGAAAATGCGATATGGAATTTTACGGATCTTAATTCCATAGGTACGTCAACAGACAATAATCTACCGCCAACTCCTCAAGAACTCACCACCTTTCCAAACTCTACAATCAATACAATTACAACGACTGTTATCGGACCTGAGCAATTCGATTCAAAAGTCTTTTCGCGAGAAAATAGTGGACAAGTAGCCATCACAGGATTACTCAACTCACAAGTTACCCTTAATTTCGCCACTAACAATGCCATCGTTGGTAATTTCCCAGCGAATTATGGGTATTCAAATGCAGACAATCTAGCCGGTACTTTCAGTTCAGGCACTTTTAATGGAACCGTTGCAGGAACCATCAATACGACTGTAGATGCCCATGGCACATTAAATCTCAATATAGATGGAACCGGAGATACTGCCTACGACGTCACCAGATTAAAATCGGTAATTAGCATTACAATGTCGCTTGGGATACTTGGTGTCGTTGGAACTATTAACCAAACACTTCATTATTACTACATCAATAATGGACCAAATTCACCAATATTCAGAGCCACCCGAACAGTAGCAAACGTTCCGCTTCAAGGTATTAATAATGAGGTTTTTGAACAATTTGAAAAATACAATCTACCTCTTGGACTCGACGAAGGTGTAGCCAAAGAGGAGACAATTTCATTATTTCCAAATCCAACAAACGACTTGTTATTTATCAAAAAGAACAATCAAAAAATAGATCGTATATCGATTGTTGATACCAGCGGCCGAATTGTTTCCGAAAGTTCATCAAATGACAATCCAATCTCAATCGGTCACCTCCAAAACGGAATATACCATGTTGCTATATTTGCAGACGGACAAAAATCAATCACGAAAATTGTAAAGAACTAGCAAAAGATAATGCAGTTGTCGGTGTGAAAACGAAAACCACAGAAATTTAATTTTGTGGTTTTTTTATTGCCTTTTCGGAACTATTAAGTCAGTGGTAAGTGAACTACTTTCTTGGTTTCGAAAAATTCATCTTCAAAAAAATCTGCGATATTGTACTGCATCGCCATTGGAAACGACATCAATTCCTCGGTCAAATCACCGCCTTTCAAATACAGTATGCCGTTTTTCAATACGTGCTTGTTTTGCTTCTTAATTTTGCCTTTTACCCAGGAGACAAAATCAGGCATATTCGTCACAGCTCGGCTCACGATGAAGTCGTAGTCGCCTTTTGCGTTTTCCGCTCTTAGTTGTTCTGCTTTTACATTTTTTAATCCGATTTCCTCTGCAATTGCTTTAACCACATTGATTTTTTTCAAAATCACGTCAATCAAATAAAGATGAGTTTCAGGAAAAAGTATCGCTAAAGGAATTCCCGGGAAACCGCCTCCTGTTCCGACATCCAGAATATGTGTTCCCGGTGAAAACCGCTGTACCTTCGCAATCGCCAAGGAATGTAGAACATGCTTCAAGTATAATGCCTCAATATCTTTCCGAGAAATGACGTTGATCTTAGCATTCCAATCTTGATAAAGCACTTCCAACATTTTGAACTGTTTGATTTGCGTTTCAGTCAGTTCAGGGAAATATTTAAGGATTTCTTCCATGCTTGTTTTTTAACAAAAGTAATACTTTGCTGTTGAAATTTTTGTGGCATCTTTGACTAACTCAATTTTAAATTATGAGTACATTTGCATTTTAATAGAATTCTATGAGTAATCTAGCACCAACTTTTTCTAATCACGACAATCTGAAATTCTTCCGAACTTTAAATTCCAGAGTCAACAACTACTTCAAAGAAAATAACATCCCCAAAACCGGAAACTGGAAAATCCATCTTAAGACCGTAATCCTTTTTACCTTGTTTTTGACCCCTTATTTCCTGATACTTACCCTTGAAATGTCAATTTGGTATCAATTGTTGCTCAACATTCTAATGGGCATCGGTATGGCTGGCATTGGAATGAACGTGATGCATGACGGAAACCATGGCGCATACTCGTCAAAACCTTGGATTAATAAGATTATGGGTGGAAGCATATACATCCTGGCAGGAAATGTCTACAACTGGCAAGTGCAACATAATGTGCTGCACCATACTTACACGAATATTCTTGGCCATGATGAAGATTTAGAGGCCGGTAGAATCATACGATTTTCTAAAAGTGCAGAGTGGAGAAAGTTTCACAAATTCCAACACTATTATTCTTTCTTTCTATACGGATTGCTTACTTTCAACTGGGCTTTGACAACCGATTTCAAACAAATGCGCGCCTATTTGAAAAGAAAACTTTCGTACGGAACACCGAAGAGTCCTGCAACTTTATGGACCATCTTGGTAATCACCAAAATAATATATGTATTAATTTGGATTGTTTTACCCATATTGTTTGGCGTTATTTGGTGGAAAGTCCTACTAGGCTTTTTCGTAATGCATTACACAGCGGGACTTATATTAAGTATCGTTTTTCAGCTAGCACATGTCGTTGAAGAGACCGCTAATCCAGTACCAAATGAAAATGGGGAAATAGAGAACACATGGGCTATTCATCAACTTTATACTACAGCGAATTTTGCGCCGAAAAATAAGATTGTAAATTGGTTTACCGGAGGATTAAATCATCAAATTGAACACCATTTATATCCGCATATCAGTCATATACACTATAGCAAAATTGCAGAATTCGTCAAACAAACTGCGGCAGAATGCAATTTGCCTTACCATGAGTTTCAATCCATGCGAAGCGCGGTATTGGCTCACTACCAGCACTTGAAAGATTTGGGGAAAAATCCACAAATAGCCTAAGAATCAAAGACGCTTTATCGGCGTCTTTTGCTTTTGATTATTTTAATCATTCACTATTATTGACATACTATGAATCATCACCTTTCTAATAGAATAAATAACTTATCTACCTCACAAACGCTAGCGATGGCAGCTTTGGCCAGAGAATTAAAAGCTCAAGGAAAAGATATCATCAGTTTAAGTCTTGGTGAACCAGATTTTAATACTCCAGACTTTATCAAAGAAGCCGCGAAAAAAGCAATCGACGAAAACTACAGCACCTACTCACCTGTTGAGGGATATTTGGAATTAAAGGAAGCGATTTGTCGGAAATTTAAAAGAGATAATAACCTTAATTACCAACCAAACAATATTGTCGTTTCAACTGGCGCTAAACAATCTTTATACAACATTGCGCAAGTAATGCTAAATGACGGTGATGAAGTAATTTTACCTGCGCCTTACTGGGTTAGCTACTATGAAATCATCAAAATGGCAGGTGGAATTCCGGTAGAAGTTCCTACTTCTGTAGAAAGCGATTTCAAAATCACACCGGATCAACTTGAGAAAGCAATTACACCCAAAACAAAAATGATCTGGTACAGCTCGCCATGCAATCCAAGCGGTTCCGTGTACAACCGTGACGAACTAACGGCATTGGCAAAAATCATCGAAAAACACCCGAATATTTTTATTGTATCTGACGAAATATACGAGCACATTAATTTCTCCGGAACTTTTTGCAGCATTGCGTCCATTCCAGGAATGTTTGAAAGAACCATTACTGTCAACGGGGTTGCAAAAGCATTCGCTATGACCGGTTGGAGAATAGGATATATCGGCGCACCTGAATTTATCGCAAAAGCCTGCACCAAAATGCAAGGTCAAGTAACCAGCGGCGCCAACAGTATCGCACAAAGAGCAACAATTACTGCCGTTGATGCCGATCCAAGTGTACTTAACGATATGGTTGCAGCGTTCAAAAGTCGA
>CANHBE010000239.1 GCA_947458575.1 Flavobacteriaceae bacterium
AATGCTATTACAGGAACCATAGATCCTTCAGCAAGTGTTCCCGGAACATATGCAGTTACTTATACAACTCCACCAGGACCTGACCCTCCTTTTGCAACAACAACACTCGTGACAATCCTTGAGCAACCCAATGCAGGAATTGATGGAGGCGTGACGGTTTGTGAAAGTGATACTACAATTATTGATCTCCATAGTTTGATTACTGGTGAGCAAACTGGAGGAACTTGGGTTAGGGTGACAGGGACAGGAGGAACATTCAATGCCTCAGCAGGAACATTCACGCCGGCTCTAGGAGCAACAACGACTACATTTCAGTATACTATTATAGCCCCATTCCCATGCGCATCAGATTCGAGTCTTGCGACTGTAAACATTACTTCACAACCCAATGCAGGTACAGATGGAAGCATAAATGTCTCAAATACAAATAATGAATCGATTAATTTGTTTTCCTTAATTAGCGGAGAACAACTGGGAGGCACTTGGACAAGGACTTCAGGTTCTGGCGGAACTTTTAACGCTGTTCTAGGAACCTTTAACCCATTTCCTGACGCAACTTCTAGTACATTTACTTATACGCTCGAGGGAATTGCTCCTTGTGTAAGCGACAATAGCGTTGCTACAGTAGCAATCACCTCAGATGTTGTACCCGTGTTTGCCCCAATAGCAGCATTGTGTTCTGGTGCAGTTGCACCAATTTTGCCCTTAGTTTCTAACAATGGAATTACAGGATCTTGGTCGCCATCTACTATTGACAATACACAAAGTGTGACCTACACATTTACACCTGACGCTGGACAATCGGCAGTTTCGGTAACCTTGGATATTATAATAATTCCATCTCCAACAGCTACAGTTGTTGTTCCAGATACAGTCACAATAGGATCGCCTTATGTGGTTACCTTTTTAGGAACGCCTAATGCCAATCTTACATACCAGTTTAACGGTGGGACAAATCAAACCATAGTACTCAATAACGCTGGACAAGCAACTATTTTTTTTGAAAATGCTGTCACCAGTACGATTTGTTTAATCAGCGCTTCAAACGTTTGTACAACGCCACTAGTTGATTGTGTCACTGTGAATTTAGTCGAAGTTCCAGCACCGATTGGTAATCCTAGTCAGACCTTTGCTCTTGGTGCCACCTTAGCTGCCGTTGTTGTCGTGGGTGAAAATATTCAGTGGTACGATGGCGCTGGCAGAAGCGCAAATTCCAATCCATTGCCTTTGAGCACTGTACTTGTAAATGGGGTAACTTATTATGCTAGTCAAACTAGTAATGGATATGAAAGTCCAGATCGATTGGCAGTGACCGTACAGCTTACTTTGGCTACCAATCCGTTTGATTTCGCAAGTTTAACTTATAGTCCAAATCCGGTAGAAAGTATTTTGCACCTTAGCTCAGAGGATGTATTCCAAAAAGTGAGCGTTTATAATTATTTGGGACAACCAGTATTTCGGCAGTTGTTTGACACTTCTAATTTGAAACTCGATTTAGGGTTTCTTACAAAAGGAAATTATTTTGTAAAATTAGAATCTGAAGGCAAGCAAAAAGTAATTAAAATACACAAGAATTAAGCGGTAAGTTTCTTCAGATCAGCGATGGTTTGTGTTGGATTTTCCGCTTTAAAAACAAAATTCCCCGCGACTAAAACATCAGCGCCGACAGCTACGAGTTGTGCGGCGTTTTTGTTGGTTACACCGCCATCAATTTCAATCAGAGTGGAAGCACTTTTCGCATTGATAAGTTTTTTTAGTCGAGCTACTTTATCAAAAGTGTTTTCAATAAATGATTGTCCACCAAAACCTGGATTTACACTCATGACACAAACTAAATCAATATCATTTATGACATCTTCTAACAAGTCGATGTTTGTGTGCGGATTGATTGCTACACCAGCTTTCATCCCGGCTGCCTTAATCGCTTGTAACGTTCTATGAAGATGATTACAGGCCTCATAATGAACAGTTAGTACATTAGCGCCCAAATCAGCAAAAGTTTGAATATAGCGATCGGGATCGATAATCATCAAATGCACATCGATGGTTTTTGAGGCGTGTTTTGTTATGGCTTCCAAAACCGGCATGCCAAAAGAAATATTTGGAACGAAAACGCCATCCATAATATCAATGTGAAACCAATCTGCTTCGCTGTTATTGATCATTTCGATGTCGCGTTGTAGGTTGGCGAAATCGGCTGCAAGTACTGATGGAGCTATGATGGTATTTTTCATTAGAGTAGTTGTGTGTTTGTGGTGCAAAAATAGGTTTTTTACCGCAAGCTGCGCAAAGTTTTTTTTCGCAAAGGGCCGCAAAGTAGGATAGATTGCGTGAGGGATTGTAGCAATTGTCTGAGCTCTTTTTTGTTTGTAGAATATGCTTCTTGGCTATGTTTGGGCAAATAAAACAAAAAAAGCGAGTGCGAAAAGCCCGACCCTTGCGGTCACGCCCAAATCCTCATAATAAGTAAAAGAATCTGAAACGAGTTCAGATTAAAAAACAAAACTCCGGACTCGAGCCTGCAAGGCGAACAGAGCGGAGCTAAACCCGAGCGAAGCGAACAGACCGGAAGTTTTGTTTCGAGAGAAAAAAACAAAACTCCGGAAACCCGAGCGAAGCGAACAGACCGGAAGTTTTGTTTCGAGAGAAAAAAACAAAACTCCGGTAATCAGCCGGAGTTTCAATCATCAATCAAAAAACGAACAGTTAATCAGACTGTTGTTATTGTGAAATCCCAATTTTTAAATTCCAAAGTTGGGATCTGTTATTTTTTTATTGGAATTTTAAACTTACCCAAGATAAGTTTTTAATATTTTACTTCTAGAAGTGTGCTTTAATCTGCGGATTGCTTTTTCTTTGATTTGACGGACACGTTCGCGGGTCAAATCGAAAGTTTCTCCGATTTCTTCTAAGGTCATTGGATGTTGATCGCCCAATCCGAAATACAAGCGGACAACATCTGCCTCTCTTGGTGTTAATGTTTCCAAAGACCTTTCGATTTCCGTACGTAATGATTCGTGAATGAGTTCTCTATCCGGATTAGGAGATTCTCCCGATCGCAACACATCGTATAAGTTAGAATCTTCTCCTTCAACAAGAGGCGCATCCATGGATAAGTGACGTCCTGAATTCTTCATGCTTTCTTTCACGTCATTGACGGTCATATCCAATTCCTTCGCAATCTCTTCGGCTGAAGGCGGACGTTCGTTAGATTGTTCTAACAAAGCGTACATTTTGTTGATTTTATTGATTGAACCGATTTTGTTCAAGGGCAAACGAACGATACGGGATTGTTCTGCTAATGCTTGCAAAATCGATTGACGAATCCACCATACTGCGTACGAAATAAATTTGAATCCACGGGTTTCATCGAAACGTTGTGCCGCTTTGATCAAACCTAAGTTACCTTCGTTAATTAAATCGGGTAGAGTTAACCCTTGATTTTGGTACTGTTTTGCAACAGAAACGACAAAACGCAGGTTGGCTTTTGTCAATTTCTCAAGAGCTCTTTGATCACCGGCTTTGATGCGTTGTGCTAATTCTACTTCTTCATCTGCTGTAATCAAATCTACTTTTCCTATCTCTTGCAAATACTTGTCTAAAGATGCGGTTTCACGATTGGTTACCTGCTTGGTGATTTTAAGTTGTCTCATTTGGTATTTCTTTTTTTAAGTGTCCGAGGCTTGTACGAAGCGCATAGCAATAAAGTTACAATATTGTCAAAATTTTATTTTTTTTGCGAATTCACCTTCATTTTTTTTCTAAGTCAATTGATTACAGTCTCAAATCAGGAGTCGACTTCTAAAGAAAATAGGTTTTTGTTGGTTAGATGACAAATGAACCTAACCACAAGTATTTACTCGATTTGCTTCGATATAAAATTTGATGGAAGTATGTCGGTTACTAAAGTTTTCTTTGCCCTGACCATGTCCCTGAGCCGGGATTTGCAGCATTGGTACTTTGCCAAGTTCCCGAGATGGAATTTCCATTTATTTGTCCGAGGAAAGTACCGCCGGAGCTTTGGTCTCCATAGGTTCCACTCAACGAATTATTTTGATTGGTACCTTCAAGAAAGGAGGCGTCTTCAGAGTCACTTGGATGCGCTAGGCCTGTAACGAAATTATCAACAGTCACTACATTTAGAACTCCGTTTGTTGGTTCACTGGAAGATGTTCCTGTAAAAGTGCCTTCATAACATCTCACTTGCAAATCTGAGTATTCTTTTACAAGGTTTATAGTAGCATTTGGGTGATTTGGAAATACAAGTTGTGAAGCAATAATTACTTCTCCGTTGTTTGAAATATCTAAATCAAAAGACATGGCTCCGCTCGTAAAGGTCAGATTGCTGATATTTCCACTTTCAGAAACGGTTTCTGTTGTAGTGAAATTGTAATTAACTCCGTCAAGAATAAATGTTGCATTAATAGCTCCGTTATTTTTGACATTGACTGTAATGTATCCTGAAGATCCAGAAAAAACACCTTTGTATATTCCGAGATTGCTGTTGTCG
>CANHBE010000240.1 GCA_947458575.1 Flavobacteriaceae bacterium
CAGTTGCTCCCGTGTTTGTGGCTCTCGAAGAATCGACTGAAGACGACGAGATGCTTGATTTGTCTCCGGAATCGGAATCGGACGAAGGTTTTTCAAACGAATCGAAAGCCAATCAAAAAGAAGAAGTAAAAGTCATCACAAAATTGTCAATGCCTAGCAGAAAGCTTAAAGTAAGTATTTCCCACGAACTGTTGATCGCCTTGGAGAAAATGCAACTTAATTTTAGATTGAACTAAACAAAAAACCCGAAGGAATTACTCCGGGTTTTTTTGTAACTGATTATTGCAGCTTCGCCAACCAATAGGAAGCATTCAGATGTAATCTCGAGTGGTTTCCGCTAACTTCTGTCCAACCGGGATACAAATTATCGCTCGGATTTCCTGTTCCATCATCCGCTGGAGAGCTATCGGTGATTAAAACAACTCTTCCGTTAAAGTAAGTTGATGATGCACACATAATGCCGGTTGTGCTGGTTTTCGCTAAACCGGTTTTCCAAATCAATCCCTTTGCGGAAGCATTGGCAGTTGGCGTTATTTTGATGGAAGCACCGGCGCTAAATTTCAACTGCGTTACGGCACCTTGCGATCCATTTAGGATGGTATTGGTTGCGTCGGTTAAGACATTGGTCGTTGTTTGAGAGAAATTGACCAATTCTACTGCTAGACCAAATGGATTGTTTTGTACAGTATTATTGTTCATTAAATCATTCCAAATCGCTGCTGAATCTCTGCCGTCATTATTGCGATCGGAACCATTGTGATTGGCAATCATAAATAAACCACCACCATTTTTGACAAAGTTCAAAATAGCTGTCTTTTGCGCAGAAGTGAAAACGGTGTTGGGTTCGTCAACAACATAAACATCGAATTTGGATAGATCTTGTGCATTGGTCGCACTGCCATAGGTAATTGCTGCTCCCGGAGCCAATGTTTCAACAGTATGTCCTGCCTTTACCAAGGCAATTCCCCATGCAGATATACCACCGCGCCAGTAATTTTCTTGTGTAGTGGCAGTTACGGTACTTTGTAATGGATTTGGGAATCGGATGGGTGTTCCGCTGGTGTTTTCGCAAATTACCCAATCGGCATTTCAGGCTGTTTGTGCTTTGGTCGCATCAAACAGGAAACGTTTTTGGGTTGTTGTTCGTAATTGTGGCGTGGCTGCTGTGTTTGTTGTTGAGGTTTCATTATCGCTGGTACAAGAGAAAGTTAGTATTGACAAAGCGAAAGTGCTCAGTAGGGTCTTAATACGATTCATTGGTTTTTAGAGTTTTAAGTGCAATAACTTGAGAATTCAAATATATACTTTTTTGTTATTTGCAATAGACAAAAATTTCAATTACAACAGTAACCGTTTCGCGACGAAAAACCCTAGCCCCGATTGCTTCGCCAGTTCGCTTCGCTCGTGTGCAGCAAGTTTCCTTTTATTGTTTTTAGAGATTGCACCTTTTTTGAATGAAAGTTGTATAAAACAATAAAAGATACTGCGAATAGCGGGATTCAAGCTCTTGAAAATCTTAAAGAAATCAAAAATAACCTATGGCAATGAGAGTATAGTCAAAAAAAATTTGGAAGCAGTCATCAATAGAAATAAATGCCTAATTTTGGCACAGTAAATTAAATAAAACAATTATGGCATTAGCAATAACCGATGCTACTTTTGATGAAGTAGTATTAAAATCAGATAAACCAGTAATGGTAGACTTTTGGGCGGCATGGTGCGGTCCATGTAGAATGGTAGGACCAATCATTGACGAACTGAGCGAGGAGTTTGCAGGTAAGGCGGTTGTTGGTAAAGTAGATGTTGACGCAAATCAAGAGTTTGCTGCCAAGTATGGAGTACGTAACATTCCAACTGTTTTGGTATTTCAAAACGGAGAAGTGGTGGGAAGACAAGTTGGAGTTGCACCGAAACAAACGTATGCAGATAGTTTGAACGCATTGTTGTAATCACAAAATGCTTTAGTATAGAAGCCTGACGGAAGTTAGGCTTTTTTTATTTTCAGGATTTAATCAGGAAGAAAGCTTGTTCCCCAAATTATCAGTCGAAGCTTAGGTGAATTGTATGAAATACATTTATATTTGAAATATGAATATCGAATCGCAACAAGAAAAGATCTCCAGCTTTCAACACCTTGAATTGTTAGCCAATCAAGTTGTTGAAGGTTTTATTTCAGGCATGCACAAATCGCCTTTTCACGGATTTTCCGCGGAATTTGCAGAGCATAAGGTGTATAATGTAGGCGAGAGTACCAAACACATGGATTGGAAACTGTATGCGAAAACAGATCGACTGTACACCAAAAGGTATGAAGAGGAAACCAATTTGCGATGTCACTTGATTATTGACAATTCTTCCTCGATGCATTTTCCAAAACTAAAGAAAGACCAGCCTTTTTTCGAAAGCAAGATTGGATTTGCGGTTCTCGCCTCGGCCGTTCTTATGAATTTGTTGAAGAAACAACGAGATGCCGTCGGCTTGAGTGTCTATTCTGATAGCTACGAATATTATGCACCTGAAAAAGGAAGCGATCGTCATCACCGAATGATCCTAAATCGATTAGAACAACTTTTGGAAAACCCAACAACAGCAAAGCAGACAGACACCATTACATTCTTGCATCAAATTGCAGAAAAAATGCACCGTCGCTCCATGATTGTGCTATTTACTGATATGTTCCAGCCGGGAAATGAGGTAGCACTTTTCAACGCATTGCAACATCTCAAGCACAACAAACATAAAGTGGTTTTGTTTCATGTTGTTGACGAAAAGACGGAAACACATTTTGACTATGACAATGCACCACGAAAGTTCATTGACATGGAAAGTGGTGAAGAAATCAACATTTTCGCAGATAATGTGAAAGAAGCTTATGAAAAAGGAGTCCAAAACTACTTTACAAAATTGGCCCAGCTCTGCGCTCAAAATAAAATTAAGTACGTACCGGTAAATGTCGGGGCGAATTTCGAAAAGATTTTGACTACGTACTTAGTTGAAAAACAAGCTTTTGGATAATCGAATTCAAAATGTAAAAATATTTTAGGCTAATCGTTTGCAGATACAAAAATCTCTCCTATATTTGCATCCGCATTACGCAGAGGTTTGGTAGTTCAGTTGGTTAGAATACATGCCTGTCACGCATGGGGTCGCGGGTTCGAGTCCCGTCCAGACCGCGAAAATGGGATAAAAGGTTTTTGGAAACAAAAACCTTTTTTGTCCCTAATAAAGCATCCTCAGATGTCTTTCTTGAGAAAGAAAAACATTCAAAGTAGTTGTGTTGTTTTCGCTACGACTTTGTAACTCGTAGCATGGTTTAGTAGTTAGACCAGTGAAAAGCTTTCCATTTATTCTGAATTTATTTCAGAATCTAGGGATGGCTTTTTTGTTTTAATGCTCTTCCTATACTGTCAGGCTCTCTCTTGTCGCAAATTATTTTTTTGATATTTTTGAGAAATAAATCTGTACTTTTATCGTCCTAAAAATGTTTGGTAGTCGTCTTTAAAAATGAGAAAAATAATTCTGATACTGTTACTCTTGGTCTTGAGTCTGGATTCATGCCAGTATTTTAGCCAAGTACCCAATGAAGACGAATTATTGAAAAAAGAATTAGGCAACATCAATTGGAATCAGGTAGATGAGCTACCAAGTTTTCCCCAATGTGATTCAGTCAGCGGTAAAGAACTCAAAAAACAGTGTTTTTTCGACTATATGACGCAGTTAATCCAGCAGAAGCTGAGCGCTGACACGCTCGCGGTTCTCTATCCAAAACTAGATACGATTGATGTCAAAGTAACTGTGCTCGCCGATGCGTCATTAACTTTTGAGCCGCATATTACGGACTCAACTTCTTACAGTTCCGCAACCATCGACAGCATTCTCAAGTCCCGTCTTGTTGATTTTCCGAAGATTCATCCCGCTATCAAAAGAGGAATTCCGGTGAAAACCCAGTTTGTACTTCCCGTTATTTTGAATATCGCAGATAAAAATTAGGAGCTATTTCCAGCTGTTCGCTACAATCTGTCATTGCGAGAGGAAACTACAAATCAATAATAGAGCAATCCGCGGTACTCGCAATGTCAGGATTTCCGCTGCCATCTGGGCTAGGGCTTTTCTTCACAAATGTCCGTTCACCAGTCAAAAAACAACTGAAGTAAATTCCAATATCTAAAATCGTCGTCCTTTCCATTCAAACTGACCAAACCAGGAATATACAGCAACACTGACACAGAAAAACGGATACAACAAACTGCCTATCAACAAAAATCGCATTCGCTTCTTTCTCAAAAATCGGTTGGTTTTGTATAAGAGAATATAATCCGTTACGAACTTCAAAGCAAATAGAAAAACGAGTGTCAGCCAAGAAACTAGGTTGAGAGAAAAGAGACAATAAGTAAGAACAATCGTAAAGTTCGCTGCAAAAACAATTACCGCCAAGTCTTTTCCAAACACACTTTGGTAGGAACTCGTTTTAGAAGCCCAACGAACCCTTTGC
>CANHBE010000241.1 GCA_947458575.1 Flavobacteriaceae bacterium
GTAAAGCTAGCTAATTTCTTCGGGACGATGAGAGTGCGAAGACACGAAGTGAAGTTTTGTTAGGGCCTTGGTGTCTTAGTGGCGATAAGATTTTGGTTTTAGTTTTTTATGCAGCCCCTCGTCACCCGCTTGCGCACAAAGGCCAACGCAGGTGAATTCGGGCTGGGCTATTCGCTTTAATCTTTTTGCACCAACGCTAATGCCCTTCAGCAAAAAGGATTTCCGCTGCTATCCCTGGCTGAGAAATTCAGAAGGATTAGGTAAATGTTTTCAACTGGGTGAAGACAAGTTTATCCAACGCGTTTCAGAGTCGATCTGACTTTCGAACTCAAAAGCTCTGAATACTCTGTCTCAAATTTCTCCTTTACACTCTTGTCTCTTACCTTCAACTGTTTTGATAAATAACTGAGTTTTCTCCGATTGGCTTCGATCAAATCACTCCATGACATAATATATATTTCGATATTTCCCTTTTTCTTCTTTTCAAAAAGAAATGGAATTCTGGACTGCTCAAATTGAGCATCCATTTTTGATCGCGCAAAATCATTTAGCTTCGATGAAATCAAAAGGAGTCTATACTTCACTTTTTCGGATGGAAGCCCATCATTCTTTTCAATAGTAAAGGCATACTTGTCTATTTGCGCTATTTCTTTTTGACCGATCGCGCATTTAGGTGCCTTCAGTTCCACAATCATGTATTCTTTACTACCATCATCAGTAATTCTTTCGTTGGTGAAAAACAAATCCGTGATGTCGTTTAGTCCTTTTTCCTTTAGAGGTATCAAGTTTTCGTCTTTGTCCGTTGGTTCGTAAACAAGTGTTTGATTTCTAATTTCTGTAAGGATGTTTCCAATCTTTTTATCAGACCAAAGTGAAATTGTGCCGTTGTATTGTTCTCCAAAAATCCAGAGATGTTTCTGTATAATTTTGTGTAGTTGACTTCTTTCCTTTAAAACCTGAGCAACTTTTCCATAGACCAATTCATGAAGAAAATCTAAGAATTCAGAGTGATCTGCTACTTGACTGGCAAAATGCACAACATTTTCCAGCTCCGTCTTTAAGAGCAAGTCATGAAATCTTTCAATAGTTGGAGTATCTAACTTTATGATTTTTTCAAAAATCTCTCGTATGTTCCCATCGCTGATTGCCTTGTCAATGAGTGGATATATTAATGATCTTATTTTATTGTCCTTAGCTAAAAGCTTGTACTGATCCTCTACCAAAAAAGCGGCCTTTTGAAAAATCGATTCATGTGTTTCAGATGCTGGTTTCTCGTCTTTGTGAGGATTAAAGGAATCTGATGAAAGTTGGGCAGTAAAGTTTTTAAATCTTTGATTTTTAGAGATGAAGAAGTCATTGATTACACCCTTAACAAAATTTTTAACCTTGGAAAACTCCTCGTCTCCCATTTCTTCAATATCGATATTGCGAAAAAGATCTAATGTAAACAGTGGCGATTCAACGTAGATAAACCAAGAACCCAAATCAGGCGAATGCCAATCTGACGAATAAGTATATTCATGAGCAACTGTCTTAACATCTCCATTTTCGACTTGAAAAAAGACCTTAACTTTCGCTGGCTCAAGTCTTACGTTATAGAAGTATAATTTAACTTTTACGGTTTCGCCTTTTAAGCCTGTATAATCTACTTTCTTGACTGTTGGCTTGTCATAGATAAATTCATCACGTTTGAGAGTTTTCCCATTAACTATAAATGAAACGGTATTATTAAAGATTTGATATGGATACTTTTCAAAAAGAGCTAAATGAAAATTCTCCTTAAGTAATTCTTCGGCAATTCGATTTTTCTTTGGGGTCTTCTCTTGCTTTCCGTGATAAAGGCTTTTTATTAATACGGAATAGTATGGCTGCTCCTTTTTGTCAAAAATCTCCTTTGTCAACTCGAAATCGATATCTTTCAAGCCTCTTTGTTTGAATTCCTCTGTATCAATCGGAAAAAATACTCGTGTAAATTTTTTTATTGACTCGTCCCAACCAATTGTATCTATCTCTACCTGACTTCCTATTTGCAATGCACCAAATCTTCCTATTCCTTGTCCATCACTTTTTGATGTTGTTCCGATTTCTAAAATCTTAGACTCAAATTCACTAAATGGAACGCCATGACCATTGTCAACGAGCAATATGGACTTTATCGGTGAAGCCGATAGTTGACTCTTTTTCGGATAGTCAATTTCAATTTTTATTTCAGTCGCTTTTGCTTGAATAGAATTTGTAATTAATTCCGCAAGAGCGTAGAATGTGTTTTTGTATTTTGTTAAGAGATCGCTTAGGACCCTTGAGTTGGTACTAATCTTTTTTCTGACTTTCGTTTCCATAATCTATCAAATTTAGAATAATCTTCAGACTTTAGCTGAAACGACTCGCCTCTGCAAACACGAGATAAAAGAAAATGAAAACCACCAACCCCAAAGTCGATTGGTTTTTTAGCGAGGCCACGCCCTGGCAAGGGGAGTTCAAAGCCCTGCGCACGCTCGTTCTCAGCTGCGGACTTGTGGAAGAATTAAAATGAGGTTTGGAGTGCGGGTTTATTAAATATTCACAAGCCTAAAAGCTTCTATATAACTAATCAGCTTCTTTCCATTCTTAAAATTCTTTTCCCACGCTTCTTCTTTGTGGCTGAGTTCAATGATGTCGTTGGTCTTTACGCTCTTGAATTTGGCCGCTACTTCTTTCAGCGTTTCGAGTTCTGCGTTGCTGAGTTTGCTTTCGTCAAATTCGCGTTTCGGGTTTGGCTTAAACTGGTCGCCAATGCTGCCGTTGGCAAATGAGGTGACTTGTATATCGATATGGTTGTTTTGCGCGATATAGTCAAACAAGCTGTTGAAGTTATTGGGCACCGGCCCCATATCTATGGCGCGGTAGCGGCACCCGCTAATGGATTGCACTTCCTTTTTGAAATTCAAAAAGTCGGCATAGAACAGCATTTTGTTCATCTTCGTTTTCCATAAAGAGGGTTGCGCATGCATGGTGAAAAACACCACCATCTCGGTAAACTTCTCCAGGTTGGGTTTGCGGTAGCCCGTTTGGTCGTCTACCACGGGTTGGCCCATGAGGTAACTGGTGAGGTCAAAATCAAAAAGGCTGTCTTGAATCAGCAGTTCTTCAATTTTCTTGTTCACACGCTCCTTCTCTTTTTCATTCAGTACATTGCCCAGGTCAATCAGCCGTTTGAATTCTTTCGGGTCTTGCGCCAACTGAATCAGTCGCGCATTGCTGGAGTTGGGTATTTCTCCGTTTTCATAGTTGCGGTACACATTGATGCCAAAGCCAAGTACTTCGCTCATCTTCGCAGCAGAAAGTCCGTACTGCTCGCGGAGTTTAACAATCTCTTCCGGAAAAGGCAGGTTATATTTTTTCCGGTATTGGTTGTACACCTGACTCAGGTTGAGTTGCGCGAGTCGCTCGTCTTCAAATTTTTCTCCGCTGTCCTCGCACAAATAATAATGGTATACCACTTCGAATTTCTCTTTGCGAAACTCAGTCTCAATGGTTTCCTGCTTCATCACCATTAGTTTGCCTGTAATGGGGCTATTCATAAATTTTTTTATTTATAGGGATATATCATAGAATGCTCAGCAAAATGAAAGGAGATACAAATGACCTTGCTGCTCGGTTGGCCGAGCGCAATTTTGATATACACCTCTCTCGACTGCACCATCTTCCCAAACACCCACATATCAGCACCTTTATAAAGTACATCACTCAGCGGCCCTCCCGAATAGTTTGCAACTGCCAAATCACGGAGTTCTTTTTTCACATCTTCAACGGAGTATTCCAATTCCTTGATGGTTTCAAAATTCTTTCCTCGCTCAGTGCGAAGGAACAATCCCCAAAAGCCAAGCTTGTATTTGAAATCTTGTAAGAAGCTTTCTACTGCTGCTTTTGAGGTCATAATTATATAGACATTGGCAAAATTTGCACTTTAAAGTGAATAAAGCAATAATATAAAAACAAAAATCACTTTAAGGTGCAATTAACCACCGGCTTGATAAATTAATTGGGGCTACGCAGCTGCTTTATTCGTGAATTAGTGGCTAAATGAAGATGAAACCCACCACCCCAAAGTCGATTGGCTTTTTAACAAGGCCACACCCTAGCAAAGGGAATACATAGCATTGCGCACGCTCGTACTCAATTGCGGGCTGGTGGAATATTGAATAGGGCTGCCCGTTCTTCGAATCTTCTAGTCGTATATTCGCTATATGAATGCAGATTCCATCATACAGGCCTCTATTGATTTTGTTGATTCTAAACTGTCGGCTTTGTCAGATGATTGTAAAAAGGACTTTGCAAAGAGGCTTCGGCTCGAGTCGCAACCGGCAAATACCACGTTAGTGAAAGAAGGCGAATTTTCAGACAAGCTTTTTTTCATCTATGCGGGCAGTGTACGCGCCTACTATGTAAAGGATGCTAAAAACATAACTGATTGGTTTGGATTCGAAAATGATTTTATCTGTGCCATCAA